>DATAVY010000229.1:0-14359 GCA_036267495.1 Edaphobacter sp. | reverse complement strand
GGCGGCGGCGCGGAGTGACGGGGCGGATTCGCTGGCGCTGCGGGACCATGCGATTCTGGAGCTGCTGTATGCGGGTGGATTGCGGGTGGGGGAGATTTGCGCGCTGCGGGTGGAGGATGTGCATCTCGACCAGGGGCGGGCGCAGGTGCGAGGCAAGGGCGATAAGGAGCGGATTGTGCCGCTGGGGCGGAGTGCAGTGGAGGCGTTGGAAAAGTATTTGGCGATTGGGCGGCCGGGGTTGGTGCGGGGCCGGTTGGAGCGGGCGATGTTTCTTAGCGTGCGGGGAAATGCGCTGACCCGGCAGTGGGTTTGGGAGATGGTTCGAGGGGCTACCGGGTTGGGTGGGAGTAAGGCTAGTCCGCATATGCTGCGGCATAGTTGTGCTACCCATATGGTGGAGCATGGGGCGGATCTGCGGAGTGTGCAGACCTTGCTCGGGCATGCCGATATTGCTACTACGCAGGTTTATACGCACGTGGCGCTGGGGCATTTGAAGAGGGTGCATCGGGAGCATCATCCACGAGGAAGGCGGCGGGTGGAGGGCAGAGCGTGATGAAAGGAAACGAAGATCGGAAAGAGACAGATGCTGCTTTAGCGGCAGCTGCAAGCGGAATCGTTACGGGTATCAGCGCATTGCCCTTCTACGAGATTTTCGCGAAGGAAGGGAGTCTTTTGGAGCATTTGCAGACGATCTGCGGGGCATTCTTCATGCCGGGACTTTTCGTCAGCATGGTTTTGTCGGGCAATATTCATGGTGGAAGTCTTACTGTCGGAGCGGCGATCAACTTTCTCGGGTATGCGTTGATTTTTTACGGCGCGCTCCGATGGAGGCGGAGAAGACGTGGTTTGCAAGTGAGGGCCGATGGCTGATCGAACACTATCCACACTGGTGGAGCGGTTTCTGGCGATGCTGGCGAACGAGCGCGGCGCGTCGGAGCACACGGTGCGGGCTTATGCGCGGGAGGTGAGGACTTTTGCGGCTTATCTGCGCGAGACGCTGGGTGACGACGCTCGCGTGGGAAAGGTAGGGCATCTGCATATTCGCGCTTACATGGGGTTGCTGTATGAGCGGGGGTTGACGAAGGCGAGTGCGGCGCGGGCGCTGGCGGCGATAAGAAGCTGGTTCAAATGGCTGGCGAAGGAAGGGAAGGTGAAGCAGAATCCTGCGCTGCTGGTGAGTACGCCGAAGCTGCCGAAGCATCTGCCGCGGGTGCCCAGTGTGGAGGAAGTGAATCGGGTTTTGAATTCGCTCGAAGGTGGCGAGGCCAGGAAAGGCGCGGCCAGCAAAGATGGGGGCGATGCGGCGCGGTGGCCGGAGAGGGATCGGGTGATCTTTGAGCTGTTGTATGGATGCGGGATCCGGAACTCGGAGCTGGTGGGTTTGGATATGGGCAGCGTGAAGTGGCGGGATGATGCGGTGCTGGTGCGCGGCAAAGGAAGAAAGGAGCGGCTGGTTCCGCTGGGCGATGAGGCGGCGGTGGCGCTGCGGGCTTATCTGCCGCTGCGGGAGGCGAAGCTTTTAGCCGCGGGCAGAGCGGGTTTAGTGCAGGAGGGGCCGCTGATGATGAATCTGCGAATGCGGGGAGATTGCCGGTTGACGACGCGGAGCGTGGGACGGATTGTGAAGGCGATTGCGTTGTCGCGCGGGCTGGCGGCGGATGTGCATCCGCATACTCTACGGCATGCGTTTGGCACGCACATGCTGGAGGAGGGGGCGGACCTGCGGGCGATCCAGGAGATGCTGGGGCATGAGCGGCTGTCGACGACGCAGCGGTATACGCAGTTGACGGTGGGCCAGGTGCAGAAGGTGTATGACGAGACGCATCCTCGGGCGAAGTAATTCTTTAATTTTGTTCGTGTTCCCCGGGGAGTCCGGCGGCCAAACGTGACTTAGCCTCACGGGGAGTTTTTCAACTGATCCGTGAGGCTAAGGGTGATCGCGGTTGTGCGATGCGTATTGGAATTAGTTTCTGGCGAACATCTTCCGGCGAAGCAGACCTGCGGCTCCGAGGACGCCGGTTCCCAGGAGGATCAGGGAAGACGGCTCGGGAACGCTGGGAGTCGACGGAACGCCGGGCTCAGTTGAATCAGGGCCGGTGCCAAAGTTGAAGGTGACGTTCGATATTTGCGTGCCGAGGATATTGCCGTTGGTCACGGTGACACCGGATATATCGAGGACGAAGATTCCTTCCGTCACAATCGATGGATTGAAGTTTCTGATGGAGGCGTTTGCGTTGGAATAGGGGGTGGCGCCGGTTCCGGGAGCGATGATCATGTCCTCGGGCTGTCCTCCAGCGGCACAGTGGATACCGCTGCCGCTAACTGTCTCCAGGCAGACGGTAGTACCGGTCACGCTTGTACCCCAGTGGCTGATGGTGCTTCCGGCGGAGGTGCCTGTTCCGTTGGAGTTGACTGTGACCAGTCCATCGGGAGCCGTCTCGCTGCCAAAAGTAGCGGTCCCGAAGCCCGATCCGCTCAGACTGAACAAGATCCCGCTGAGCAATCCTGCCGCTGATTTCGGATTTGGGTCGAGGCTGAAAAGGTCGACCGTGATGGTGTTGACGCCAGTGGTGATCGTTGCCGATGCGTCGGCGGAGGTAAAGGTAAAGGAATCTGCATGCGCTGTCGAGGCAGTCAAGAACAGAGCGGAAGCTGTGAGAAGCGCCGCTGTCCCAAGAGATTTGATTGCTGGGAGTTTCATAATATTCAAAGACCTGCCTTTTTTTAGTGTTCTTGTATGGATCGCCAGGAGTATACCCGGTTCTCCATTCACATATATGCATGCGCCGTGCCAATGTAGGTCACAAAGAAGATATTGGACTAAAGACTTGAGAAGAAGATGGGTTAGATGGTTTTCTCGGATGAGGGAAAATTTGGCCGCTTCCATATCCGGCAAGAAGTTTGCATAGGAATGAGCAATTTGTTGCCATTCCTGATTCGGCAGGAGCGGTTCTACTGGAGGCTTGAACTTTGCTGGTTTAGCCGATGGTTGTGAGTCCGCCAGGAGTCAGTAGCGGGGGACGTTGGGGTCGATGGAGCGCGACCAGGCGTCGATGCCGCCGGCGAGGGACTGTGCGTTGGGAAAGCCCTGGTCGCGTAACCATAAGGCTACGTTGAGGGAACGCGATCCGTGGTGGCACATGACGACGATGGGGGCGTCGGGATCAAGCTCGGCGTGCGCGCGGGAGGGAACCTCGCCCATGGGCATGAGGACGGAGTCAGGGACGCTGGCGGTCTGGTATTCCCAGGGCTCGCGAACGTCCAATAGAAGAGGAGCCTGTTGCTGTTTGCGTTGCTGGGCGAAGGCTTCGGGGGTGATTTCGAGTTCTGGCATGAATTCAAGGATATATCCTTATAGAGGGATCAATATCCCGGGCCGTGTTCTGCCAGGCGGCGGCCCGTGAAGAGCTTTCGGTTGTTCCCACCGGTAAGGGCAGGGTGCGGCTGAGCGGTTTGCATCTTATTTCGCATGCGCTAATGAACCAGTTGAAGAGAGACGGAGACTGTCTTGGGAACTATGTCGGAGAATGTGTTGGAGAAGGTTCTAATTGTTGAAGATGAGATTCATGCTCGGACGGGCTTGACGGAGTTGGTCGAGAGCTGGGGCTACAGGGCTGAGTGCGCGGCGGATGGAATGGAGGGCCTGGAGAAGGTGGTGGCGTGGGCTCCGGCGATCGTTGTCACCGACTTGAAGATGCCGCGGATGGATGGGATGGAGTTGTTGAGCCGGATGCATGAGCTGCCGCAGCGGGTCGCGGTGGTGATGCTGACGGCGCAGGGGTCGATCGAGTCGGCTGTCGAAGCGATGCGGAATGGGGCGTACGACTATATTCCGAAGCCGGTGGACCCGATCCGGCTGAAGACGATTCTGCACAATGCGAGCCGGCAGCGCGAGGCGGATGTTGAGCTGGAGGCAACGCGGCGGCAGCTGAGGGATACAGGTGTGCTGGGCGAGCTGGTGGGATCGTCGCCGCAGATGAAGGATATTTTTTCGATGATCGAGCGGGTGGCTCCTTCGAACGTTTCGGTGCTGGTGACCGGCGAGAGCGGGACGGGCAAGGAGCTGGTGGCGCGGGCGCTGCACGATCTGAGTGCGCGGCGTCTGAAGCCGTTTGTGGCGGTGAACTGTGCGGCGATTCCCGAGACATTAATCGAGAGCGAAATCTTCGGGCATGAGAAGGGTTCGTTTACGGGCGCGCTGGAGCGGCGGGCGGGGTGTTTCGAGCTGGCGGAAGAGGGGACGCTGTTGCTGGATGAGATTGGCGAGATGCCGATGGCGACGCAGGCCAAGCTGCTGCGGGTGCTGGAGGACAGGCGGCTGCGCAGGCTGGGCAGCAAGATCGAGACGCCGGTGGATGTGCGAGTGGTCGCGGCGACCAATAAAGATCCGGAGAGGGCGGTGGCGAGCGGCGAGCTGCGTGGAGATCTTTATTACCGGCTGAATGTTTTCAATATTCAGATGCCGCCTCTGCGCGACCACTTGATGGATGTGTCGGCGATTGCGGAGAAGATGATCGACGATATGAATGAGCGGCACCACTGCACGGTGGCGGGGTTGAAGGATTCGCTGCTGCGGCGGATGGAGACGTACAAGTGGCCGGGGAATGTGCGGGAGCTGCGGAATACGATTGAGCGGGCGGTGATCCTGGCGGGATCGGGAATGCTGGGCGAGGAGCATCTGCCGCCGCACTTCGGAGAGCCTGGGTTCGCTCCGCCGCCGACCGGGATTGTGAGCGCGGGCGAGGCGCGGGCCGCGGCGCAATCGAATGAGGTGCAGCGGTATCTGGACGAGTCGAACTCAGTGCGGGTTGAGGTGGGGACGACGGTCGATGAAGCGGAGCGTCAGTTAATTCTCAAGACACTTGTCGCGACGCATAATAACAAGACGAAGGCGGCGGAGATATTGGGAATCAGTTCGAAGACGCTGCAGAATAAGCTGAAGGAATACTCGAATACGGCTGCTGTAACGGAGTAACGATGCGGCTGAAGACCAAGTTGGTAGCGTCGGCGACGGGATTGACGTTTGCGATCGTGCTGATATTGTCGGCTCTTTTTGTCAGCGAACTGATGCGGCAGAGAATCGAACAGACGGTGGCGGCGAACGATGTGCTGGCGCACCAGGTGTATCTGATGACGCGGCAGGCGGTGGAGGAGGGGCTGAGGGCGAATCCGCCGGCGGACCGGAGCGATGAGGCGCTGCATGCTTCGGTAACGGATGCGTTGCAGGAGAATCAGCCGCTGTCCGATGTGATGAGCGCGATTGTGCGCTATTCGCCGACGGTGCAGGATGTGAGCGTGACGGATGCGCGGGGAATGACGCTGGTGAGCACGGATCCTGACGCGGTGAATCAGAGGGCGCAGTTCCGGTTTAGTCTGTCGGGGGTGCAGGAGGGCGGCGTGGCTCACCAGTTGAACGTGGTGTTCGGCAAGCCGCGGGTGCTGGATATCTCCCAGGCGCTGGACAGGAATGGCAAGCCGTTTCTGGTGGCGCATGTTGGGGTGCTGTCGACGTTTTTGAAAAATTCCTATGAGCCATGGTTGCGCGCGGCGTTATGGTTTGCGCTGGCTGCCGCGCTGGCGGCGATGCTGGCAGCGGGAGTGCTGGCTAATCTTGCCTTGCGGCCGCTGGAGACGATCAGCAGAAGGCTGGAGAGTTTAACCCGGGTAGGCAGGCAGCCGGGTAGTGACGATTCGGCTGGAATGCTGGCTGTGGGTGCGGGCAGCGATGCCGTGGTGCGGGTGACGAAGTCGATCGACCGGCTGGGCGAGCAGATGCGCACGCAGGAGGCGGGCTATACGGCGCTGCAGGCGAATTTGAACCAGATGCTGGATACGCTGCGCGATGGCGTGCTTTTGTTTACGGCGGACCGGCGCGCGGTGATGGTATCTGACGCCGTGGCGTATTTTCTGGCGACGCCGGCCGGCGGAGATCATGAGGAGATGGTGGGGAAGCGGCTGGAGGAGATCTTTGCTCCGGAGAGCGCGCTGGGAGCGGCGGTGTTGCAGGCCTTTGCCGACGGCGGGCAGGTGAGCGCGCAGAGCGTGACGCTGGAGGATGCGCGGCAGGTGCAGATTTCGCTGGACCGCATCGACGATGGGCTGGGCGGCGGCAATATGGGAACGCTGCTGACGCTGCGCGATATGGAGTCGGCTGCGCAGCTGGGGCAGGAGCTCGAGGTGTCGCGGCGGCTGGCGGCGATTGGGAAACTGACAGCGGGCGTGGGGCACGAGGTGAAGAACCCGATCAATGCGATGGTGGTGCACCTGGAGCTGTTGCGCGGGAAGCTGAGTTCGGGCGGGAAAGAGGCGTTTCCCGGAGCGCAGAGGCATGTCGATATTCTGGCGGGGGAGATGCAGCGGCTGGACAGAGTTGTGCAAACGCTTGCAGATTTTTCGCGGCCGATGGAGCTGCATCTGCGGGAGCATGATCTGCGGCAGGTGGTCGGCGTGGTGATGGAGCTGACGGCGGCGGAGATGGAAGAGAATGGGGTGCAGGCTGAGGTGGAGGCTCCGCATGAGCCGATGATGGTGCGGGCGGATGCGGAGCTGATGCAGCAGGCGGTGCTGAATCTGCTGCTGAATGGAATGCAGGCGATGCCGGGTGGGGGCGCGCTGCGGGTGAAGATGTGGCGGGAACATCAGTTTGCGGTGGTCGAAGTGATCGACGAAGGAATTGGTATACCGGCAGAGGTGTTACCGCGTATCTTCGAGTTGTACTTTACGACGAAGGCGAAGGGCAGCGGAATCGGACTGGCGATGACGTACCGGATATTGCAGCTGCATGGCGGAGCGATGGATGTGCGGTCGACTACGGACCCGAATTCGCTGGAGCGCGGGTCGGTGTTCACGTTCCGGCTGCCGATTGCCGCAGGGGTTGGGAATGAAGGACGGAAGGTGGTTGCTTCCGGGGCGATACACAAAGAGATTATTCATAAAGAGATTGAGGAACGAGTTTGAACGGAAGGCGCGACATTACGGAAAGACTGGCTGGCGCGATGCTTTGCTTTGGGTTGATGGTTGGGCTGGCGGGGTGCCGGCATAAGCCACAACCTGCGCCGTCGCCAACGGTAATGGCGCCGGTGGCGCTGGAGGAGATTCCTGAGCCGGCGAATCTGCCGATGGTGGAGGTTCCCCAGGTGAAGCTGCCGCCGGTGCCGGTGGCGACGAATGCCAAGCCCAAGCGGGAGAGGAAAAAACCGGCGCCTAAGGCAGTGACGCCTGAGCCGCCGGCGCAGGTGGCTGCTGCGGAACCTCCGCCGGAGGAGACGGCGATCGGAGCGCTGACGGCGGGCGGAGAGGCGAGTCCGCAGACCAAGCAGGACGCGGCGGATCTGATTGCTTCGAGCGAGAAGCGGTTGAATGCGCTTTCGACCCAGAAGGCCGAGGAAGAGAAGGCGCAGGTGAGCAAGGTGAAGAACTTTTTGAAGGATGCGCAGGAGGCTTTGAAGTCGGGCGATGCGGAGGGGGCGAAGACGCTGGCGACCAAGGCGAAGTTGTTGCTGGACGATCTGGAGAAGTAACCAAAGAGAAAAAAACTTTGGGATTTCCTGGGTGGAGCGGGTTAACGCAGTCACACTCTGAGCAAACGCGGGGTCTTCCCCTTCGACAAGCTAAAGGACAAGCTCAGGGTAAGAATGACAGCAATCATTTTTTTTTGCGAAGCCGCCGGCCGACTAAGGGAAGCGAAGCGGTCAGGCTTCGGCGCCGTGGCATTTTTTGTATTTCTTGCCGGAGCCGCATGGGCATGGATCGTTGCGGCCGACTTTTTCTCCGGTGCGGCGGGGCGCGTTGCCGTTGGTGTCGGCTGTGGCGGAGCTTACGGAGTGTGCGTGCTGGAGTTCGCGCTGCTTTTTCTTGTGGAACTCGCGCTCGAGGGCATCGATGGTGGTGGAGGGGGCACGGTTGGAGATGGGGATGGGCTGTCGCGCGGGGGTCTGCGTGGTCTGGGATGAGGGAAGCGCGGCGGGCTGACTGCTTGCGAGCTGCTGCTGGGCTTGTGTCTGGGCTGCGATTGCGGCGACCTGAGCCTGGGCGTGGGCCAGCTGGTCGGGGGATTCGATCGGAGCGCCGTCGGGCCCGATGATCTGCATGCGGAAGAGGTGGCGCGCGGTGTCTTCCTGGAAGCGCATCATCATGCCTTCGAACATTTCGAAGGATTCGCGCTTGTAGGCGACGAGGGGGTCCTGTTGCGCGTAGCCGCGGAGGCCAATGCCTTCCTTGAGGTGGTCCATGGCGAGCAGGTGATCTTTCCAGAGGCCGTCGAGGACGCTAAGCATGACGATGCGTTCGTGGTAGCGCATCTGCGGGGAGCCGAGGATCTGTTCCTTGACGTTGTAGCGTTCGCGGAGCTTCTGGAAGATGGCTTCGCCGAGCTCGTGACGATTGAGCTGGGTGGCGTCGATTTCATTTTCAAGCTGCGCGCCGAAGAGATCGTAGACCTGGGCGAAGAGGGGCTCGACCTTCCACTCGTCGGCATGGGCTTTTTCGGGGGCGTTCTCGTCGAGAACGTTGGAGAGGATGGTGGAGAGATAGTCTTCGGTGATGAGCTGCTTCTGGTCGACACCTTCCATGAGCTGCCGGCGCAAACCGTAGACGGCTTCGCGCTGCTTGTTCATGACGTCGTCGTATTCGAGGACGTGTTTGCGGGACTCGAAGTTCTGGCTTTCGACGGCCTTCTGCGCGCCCTCGATGCGTTTGGACATCATGCGGCCTTCGATGGGAACGCCCTCTTCCATGCCTAGACGCTGAAGGAGAGTGGAGACCCATTCGCGGGCGAAGATGCGCATGAGGTCGTCTTCGAGAGAGAGGAAGAAGCGCGAGGAGCCGGGGTCGCCCTGACGCCCGGCGCGGCCGCGGAGCTGGTTGTCGACGCGGCGGGATTCGTGGCGCTCGGTGCCGAGGATGTGGAGGCCGCCAGCGGCGATGACGGCATCGTGTTCTTTCTGGGCGGCGGCTTCGTGGGATCTGATGGCTTCGTCCCAGGCGGCCTGGGTGGTTTCGAACTCCTGGCCGGTGTAGTAGAAGCGGACCATGCCGGGGCCGGCGACGGGCGAGATGGCGCCTTCGGCGGCGGAGACGGCGCGGGCCTGCTGCTTGCGCACGAGGTCCTGGCGTGCCATGAATTCGGAGTTGCCGCCGAGCAGGATGTCGGTGCCGCGGCCGGCCATGTTGGTGGCGATCGTAACCATGCCGAGGCGGCCGGCCTGGGCGACGATCTCGGCTTCCTTCTCGTGGAACTTGGCGTTGAGAACGACATGGCGGACGGATTTGCGCTTGAGGATTTCGCTGAGCAGCTCGGATTTTTCGATACTGGTGGTGCCGACCAGGACGGGCTGCTTTTCGGCGTGGAGTTTGGCGATCTCGTCGGCGACGGCGAAGTATTTTTCCTGCGCGGTGCGGTAGATGACGTCGGGATTTTCCAGACGCTGCATCTTGCGATTGGTGGGGATGACGACGATGTCGAGCTTGTAGATGCTGTTGAATTCAGCGGCTTCGGTCTCGGCGGTTCCGGTCATGCCGCTGAGTTTTTTGTACATGCGGAAGTAGTTTTGGAAGGTGATGGTGGCGAGCGTCTGGTCTTCCTTGCGGATGGCGACGCCTTCTTTGGCTTCGACGGCCTGATGGAGGCCATCGGACCAGCGGCGGCCAGGCATGAGGCGGCCGGTGAACTCGTCGACGATGATGACTTCGCCTTCTTTAACGACGTACTCAACGTCTCTCTTATAGAGGGAGTGGGCTTTGATGGCGGTCTCGACGTGGTGCTTGAGGTCCCAGTTTTCGGGATCCGCGATGTTGCCGATGCCGAGAAGTTTTTCAATCTTCTCCCATCCTTCGTCGGTGACGGTAACGGCGCGGGCCTTTTCGTCGATGACGTAGTCGCCGGACCAGGTTTTGTTTTCGAGGGTCTCGATGAGCTCGCCTTCTTCGAGCTTGGGGATGATGAGGTTGACCCGGGCGTATTTGTCGGTGGTCTGGTCGGTGGGGCCGGAGATGATGAGCGGGGTACGGGCCTCGTCGATGAGGATGGAGTCCACTTCGTCGACGATGCAGTAGAAGTGTCCGCGCTGGACCTGATCGCTGATCTCGAACTTCATGTTGTCGCGCAGATAGTCGAAGCCGAACTCGTTATTGGTGCCGTAGGTGATGTCGGAGCCGTAGGCTTCGCGGCGCTGCTGGTCGTCGAGGTCGTGGACGATGACGCCGACGGAGAGGCCGAGGAAGCCGTAGATCTTGCCCATCCATTCGGCGTCGCGCTTGGCGAGATAGTCGTTGACGGTGACGACGTGAACGCCGTGGCCGGCGAGGGCGTTGAGGTAGCAAGGGAGGGTGGCGACGAGGGTCTTTCCTTCACCGGTCTTCATCTCGGCGATCTTGCCGGAGTGGAGGACCATGCCGCCGATGAGCTGGACGTCGAAGTGGCGCATTTGCACGGCGCGCTTGCCGGCTTCGCGGACGACGGCGAAGGCTTCGGGGAGGATGTCGTTAAGGGCCTGTTTTTCGGCGGCGATTCGGTCGTCGGCATCCTCGATGCCTTCGAGGACGGCGGCGATGCGTTGACGGAATTCGGCGGTCTTGGCGCGGAGGTCGTCGTCGGAGAGAGCCTGGATGGAGGGTTCGAGCTCGTTAATGCGACGAACCGTCGGCATGAGGCGCTTGACGGCGCGTTCGTTGCTGGTGCCAAAGACCTTAGCTATGAGTTTGTTGAACAAAACGGATATCCTTCAGGGCGCACTTTGTCCCAAATACTAGTGTAAATGGTTAGGCAAGAATGCGCCCTGAAGGCGTGCGGCTATTGATGCGCGACTACGACGATCATGAAGGAATCGGGCTTCATAGCGGGCCGGCCGGTTGCTCCGGGTTTGGGGGCTTCGAATTCTGCGGTAGGAAGGTAGATTTTCTGGGTGACGGGATCGAGACCCATCGTCCTTGCTCCGTTCGGAGTTTTGACGGTCTGGACGATGTCGAATTTTCCGGGCGATGTTTCGGCGGCTACGGCGAGTGAGCCGTCGCGGCAACTGGCGAAGGCCTGACCGCCGAAGTTCTGAGTGGCGTCGACGCCGGCGCCGATGGGGAGATCGGAGAGGACTTTGCCGGTGTCGGCGCTCATCACGATTAGCTTTTGGGGGTTGCGGCAGCCGATGAAGAGACGGCGGGTTTTGGTATCGATAGACATGCCGACCGGGGAACCGCCGGGGGCTACGGGCCAGCGTGCGATTACTTTTCTGGTATTGAAGTCGACGACGGCTACTTCGTTTTTATCGACGAGATTGATGTAGATCTTTCCTTTGCCGTCGGCGGCGAGGAACTCCGGCTTTCCGCCGAGAGCGATCGGTGTCTCGATCTTTCCGGCGGCGGGATCGATGTCCGGCTTGAACGACATCAAGACTCCTCCGTCGCCTGAGACGGCGAGGACGCGGTCGATGGCGGGATCGTAGATGATGCCGTCGGCGTCGGGCTGGGCAGCCAGCTTGCCGAGGGTTGCGTACGTCTTGAGATCGAAGATAACGATGGCGCCGCTGCCGCCGCCGTCTGTGATGAAGCCGCGGTTGGCCCGGGGAGCGATGGCTACGCCGTGCGCGGTCTTCTGGCCGGGGATGTCGCCCAGGGTCTTGCCGGATTCGGCATCGAGGACCAGGGTGTGAGTGCTTCTGGGGACGAAGAGGCGGTGGGTGGCGGAGTCGACGGTGAGGTAGTCCCATGCGCCTTGACCGCCGATGGAGAGGGTTTTGGTGACTGCCCAGTTGGGGTTCGTATTGGTTTGAGCTAGACCGGGCAGGAGAGCCGGCAGGAGGAACAGGGCAAGGGACGTTGTCGTGGCTATAAGTTTTTTCATTCGATTCTCCTGAGTGTTCGGTGTTGCTGGTCTTTGCGTGTTTCTGGGGGAAAACTGGTGCTGGTCAGGGAGAAGCCTTTGTCCTGCCGGACAGGCCGCCTGCGCGGCGCGCGGTCACTTCGTGACGTGTGTACCTTGTTTGTTCTCGTTGGGGTACGCGAAGAAGATTATTGCGCGAAGTTGAAGCGCGGATGAAGCGAAGATTAACTTGGCTTCAGGTAAGAGACCAGTGGAGAGTGGGCGTTGCGGAGGGCGATGACGACGGATTCGGCGTTGCGCTCGGCGCCCTCGGCGCTGGTGTGGGTGTGGTCGATGGGAAAGAGCAGCGCGGTTTTTTCGGGGCCGAGGGCTTCGAGGCGGTCAGCTTCTACGGTGGCCATGTCGATGATTGGGACGCCCTCGTAGGCGCCTAGTTTGTACTCGTAGTCGCGGTAGCCCATGTCGCGTTCGATGTGGAGCTTGCCGTCGGCGTCATTCGCCCAGATATTGCGGATGGTGACGGTGAGAAGGATCGGGGTTGCCTGTTTCGCGCGGGTGTCGGTGATGAATTTGCGGAGGTACCAGCCGTAGCTGTGCACGCTTTCGCTGGTCTTGCCGGCGAGAGGGCCGGTGGAGAAGGGATGGGTGATAGGCACTTCGACGGTTTCGTCGCTGAGCCCTTTGAGGCTGCTGCGGTTTTTGGGATCGTTCTGAGGATCTCCGCCGCCGTCGTTGTGGCCCATCTGAATGAGGACGAAGTCGCCGGCTTTCATTTCTTTGAGGACGTTATCCCAAAGGCCTTCGTTGTAGTAGCTGCGGGAGCTGCGGCCGGCTTTTGCGCGGTTGGCGATGTTGATTTTGGCGGTGTCGAAGTAGTGGGCGAAGTGGTCGCCCCAGCCGAGGTCGGTTTGATTGCGGGCGGTGGAGTCGCCGACGAGGAAGAGGGTGGGAAGTTTGGGATTCAGCGGGGCGTTCTGGGCGACGGCGGTTTGGGGTGGTGCGTCCGGGGTGGCGGGTGCTTGGGCGACTGCGGGAATGGCAAGGAGGAGTGTGAGCAGGAGGGGGAGCGACGTGGTGCGGGCCTTGAAGATGCTCATGGGCGATAGGGTAGCACTGATGTAGTCTGGCTTGTCCGGCTGGAATGGGAAGCCTGGGATGTGAGGGACGGCTATGTTGAGTTATATGGAGAGCGGCGGTTTCGTTGTCGCGGCGATGTTGTTGTCGATTGTGATTGTGGCGGTGTTGAATCGCGCATGGCCGACTTCAAGCCGGAAGCTGGTGAACGATGTTACGGGATGGCAGCTGGGAATCCTGGGGACGACGTATGGGGTGATTCTGGGGTTCATGCTGTTTACGGTGTGGAACGACTTTCGCGGCGCGGAGGTGAACGCGAACATGGAGGCTTCGGCGCTGCTGACGGTATCGCGGATCGCTGCGGGGTTGCCTTCTCCGGAGCGCGAGGCGATTCATGCGCTGGGTTTGAAGTATGCGGAGACGACGATCCACCTGGACTGGCCGGCGATGCAGATGCAGGGGAATGGCGATGCGAGCGAAGGAGTGGTGGGAGAGATGTGGAAGGTGCTGGCGGAGATGAAATCTACAGGCAGCGGAGACAGCAGCGCGGACCATCTGGCGGATGCGTTGAAGGACCTTTCGGAGCGGCGGAATCTGCGGGCGGAGGAGTTGCGGAACCGGCTGCCGGGGATTTTATGGCTGCTGCTGATGGCCGGGGCTGGAGCGACGGTGGGGTCGTCGTGTTTGCTGGGGAATGACAATAAGTGGCTGCACTATTGCCAGGTGCTTGCGCTGACGTTTGTGGTGTCGGTGGCTCTGGCGTCGATTGCGGATCTGGCGAGGCCGTTTGAGGGTGCGGTGTCGGTGACGCCGGTGGCGTTTGAACGGGCGCTGGCGATGATGCAGTGAATTCGTTAGTGGCCGGCGAGGGCTTCGGGATCGGGCTTGGCCATCTTGCTGGGCAGCCGCATGAGGAAGGGCAGCGGAGACAGGCAGAGGATGACGACCGAGAGAATGAAGAAAGCGTTCTTGTAGCTGAGCATCGAGGCTTGACGGAGCATCTGCTGGTAGGCCTGTCCGATTGCCATCTGTGAGGCGTTGGCTGCGGACATTCCGCGTGCCACCAAGATTTCTTTCATCTGATCCATATATAGGCGGTAGGGTACGCTGCCGGGCACCGAGTGGGTGGCGAGGTTTGCCTGGTGGACCTGGGAGCTGCGGGCGAGATACGTCGTGAGCAGGGCTGTCCCGGCACTGCCGCCCAGATTGCGGGCGAAGTTGGAGAGGCTGGAGATCTGGTTCATCTTGTTGGTGGGGACACCGACGTAGTTAAGTGTGCTGATGGGGATAAAGATGAACGGCAGACCGACGACCTGGAGCATGCGCCAGAAAGTAACGGTTCCGAAGGCGGTGTTCAGATCGAGGCGGGTGAGGTTGTAGATGCCGGCGGCGGTGGCGATGTAGGCGAGGCAGACCATAAGACGAGGATCGATCTTGCCGAGAGAGCGTCCGGCGACCGCCATCATGATCATC
>DATAVY010000228.1:0-34207 GCA_036267495.1 Edaphobacter sp. | reverse complement strand
GCCATTCACGCAGGATAGGCTAGGATGGTTAACCTATGTGGCCAAAGGTAATCGCCGAGTTGTTCGAGCTGCTCCCGCACATCACGCGGCTGGTCCCGATGGCCGACAAATATCTCTCCTCGAAGACCGCCTCCGAAAAGGCCAACGAAGCCGCCATGGCAGCCATGGCCGACGGTGTCCGCGGCGACCTCGGCCAGGTGACCAAAGCTCACGCCGGCCTCTACCGTCAGTTGCAGGAACAGAGCGCTCAGCTCACCCGGGTCGGTGAAGACGTGAAGGCAACCCGTCTCGCCGTCGAACAGCACGAAGCCCGCATGGTCGCCCTCGAGTCGAGCATAGAGTCGAAGATCGCTTCGATCGAATGGTGGATCAAAGGCGGCATCTCCCTGCTCGTCGTACTGGCCGCCGTGCTCATTGGCCTGCTCGTCCACCTGATCCACCTCCACTAACCCACACAAAAAATAAAGTTAAAAAAAGTGGAAAATTTTAGGGCGCGAAAGACATGGTGCGATTCACCACGTTCTCACCATCAATTCACCACAAAAAAACCACAATTTACCATCCAGAAACCCAGGCAAATTCGCAAAAACCCCTGTAAAAACGCACTTTTCCCTCGCAAATATTTTTCGTCAAAAAAAACGTAAAATCAAACCATGGGACTCACCCGAAAAGATGCGCTGGACTGCTTCCACAGCGATGATTTGATTGGCATTGGCATGGAAGCCGATGCCGTACGCCGCCGCCTCCATCCCGAAGGCGTCGTAACTTACACAATCGACGGCACAATCGACTACAACCAAGCCGCCAACGGCGCCGCTTCAGATCCTGCCTTCGAAAAAATATCGAAACTCGTCGCCCAGGGCGCCACCGCCATAACCCTGCAAGGCCAAATAACCCCAGCCCACACAATCACTTGGTTCGAAACGCTCTTTCGCGCCATCAAACAGCGCTTCCCTGCTCTCTGGCTGCACAGCCTCTCCGCCACCGAAATCCTCGCCATCGCAAAGCTCGCCAACTCATCCTCCAGGGACACAATCGCGCGTCTCCGCGATGCAGGCCTCGACTCAATCCCCAGTAACGACGCGGGTATTCTAGACGACGCCGTGAATCGGCAGTGCAAAGCTGAAGACTGGATTGCAGTCCATCGCGCCGCCCACACCCTCGGAATCCAGACCACCGCCACCATGACCTTCGGCAGCGGCGAATCCTTCGAGCAGCGGATCGATCACCTGGATACCCTGCTGCAATTGCAGGAAGAAACAAACGGTTTTACCTCGTTCACCCCATTGAGTTTTGTGCCGCAGAACTCCGCCGGCAATGGCTTTGAGGAGGCGACCGCCGTTGAGTACCTGAAAACACTGGCGATCTCGCGAATGTACCTGGACAACATCGTGAATGTGCAATCGAATCTCGAAACCCAGGGACCGAAGGTATTGCAGGTAGCCCTGCGCTTTGGCGGCAACGACCTAGGTAGCGTATTGCTCGCGAAAGAAGCGAATTCGGCAACCGAAGAGCAGCTGCGACAGATAATTCGCGATGCAGGATTTAGACCCGTGCAGCGCGATACGCTGTACCGCTCAATGTTTTTGAACTGATTCCATTGCGCTTGGCCCCGAATCGAGCGAATAGACCAGTGCGATCGATTCTGCATCGTATCGCGTAGAATCGATTGAGCAAGACTTTGATTTTGGAGCGTCAACCTGTCCCCTTTCCTTCATTCATCGACGGCTTTCTTTGCGTTGTTGTTCGCTCCCAAAGGCTTTGGCCACTATTGGAAGACGCACTATACAAGCCAGATCTACAACTTCCACGGCCTCTACCGCTGGAATGCCTTCGATACAGCCGTACTGATCCCTTATTTCATCGTAATGATCATCCTGGCCTTCTATGGAATCCACCGTTACCAGTTGGTGTGGCTCTACTTCAAGAACAGGAAGAACCTGACGAAATGGAATGAGCCCCCCAGCCGATTCGGCGAAGGGCAGTTGCCGTTCGTTACGATCCAATTGCCAATCTTCAATGAGCAGTTTGTTATCGACAGGCTGATTGATGCCGTCTGCAAGCTCGACTATCCACGAGACCGCTTCGAAATTCAGGTGCTCGACGATTCGATCGACGAGACGACTCACGTCGCGCGTGAGATTGTCGAGCGTTACGCGCGCGGGTTTGCAGGAGCAGAGCCGCAGCCCATTATCTACATTCATCGCAGCAACCGGCATGGATATAAGGCGGGAGCGCTCGATAAAGGTCTCGATGTAGCGCGCGGCGAATTTGTGGCAATCTTCGACGCCGACTTCGTGCCGCCGCGTCAATGGCTGATGCAGGTGATCCATCACTTCGCCGAGCCGGAGATTGGGATGGTGCAGACCCGGTGGACGCACCTGAACCGGAATTACAGTTTCCTGACCCAGGTGGAAGCGATTCTGCTCGACGGACACTTCGTGCTGGAGCATGGCGGCCGCAGTAGAGCCGGAGTGTTCTTCAATTTCAACGGCACAGCGGGAATGTGGCGGCGGGAGACGATCTCGACTGCAGGCGGATGGCAACACGACACCCTCACCGAGGATACGGACCTTAGCTACAGGGCGCAGCTGGCCGGGTGGAAGTTCAAGTATCTCCAGGATGTGGAATGTCCGGCAGAGTTGCCCATCGAGATGACCGCGTTCAAAACCCAGCAGGCGCGATGGGCGAAAGGGCTGATCCAGACCGGGATAAAGATATTGCCGCGCGTACTGAAGAGCGATGTGCCATGGCATACCAAGCTGGAAGCCTGGTATCACCTGACGGCGAATATCAGCTATCCGCTGATGATCGTGCTGAGCGTTTTGCTGATGCCGGCGATGATCATCCGCAGCTGGCAAGGGTATATCCAGATGCTGCTGATCGACTTTCCCCTGTTCATCGCGAGCACGATGTCGGTCTCGACGTTCTACATGGCGAGCCAGAAGGAGCTGTATCCGAAGAGCTGGTATATGTCGATTCTCTATATTCCGTTCGTGATGGCGCTGGGCGGAATCGGGCTGACGATTACCAACACCAGGGCGGTGCTCGAGGCGTTGTTCGGGGTAAAGAGCGCGTTTGCGCGAACGCCGAAATATAAGGTCAGGAAAAAGGGCGAAAAGACGCAGGCGAAGGTATATCGCAAGCGGCTTGGCATCGTCCCCTGGATCGAACTGGCAATCGGGTGTTACTTTGCATGGACCGTTTATTACGCGATCACGACGGAAAATTTCTTTACTGTGCCGTTTCTGATCTTGTTCGTTTTCGGGTACTGGTATACGGGATTGTTGAGTCTGCTGCAGGGACGGTTTGAACGGAGCAGGGATACCGGGGAACGGATGCATGAGAAGCCGTATCCGGTAGGCGTTTAGAGTCCTCAAAAACAGTCGCAACGAGGGCTTCGCGCTGGTAGACTTATCGGCTTGACCGCACCTGACCGCTTGCAGCACTTGTGAAAAGTTTCGATGATAACTGCTAGTTACATTGCACTTGCTCTTTTCCTGGGATATGTGGTGACCGTAGGCCTGTCGATGGCGGCGACCTTCGGTATTACCGCGGCCTCGCGCGATTTCGTCGCCAAGGATTACAGAATCAAAACAGGCTATAAATATGCGCAGGATGGGGTCTGGCTGCTCTGCGCGATGGCGGGCGGTTATGTTACGGCTCTGGTAAATGGGCCGTCGCATCTGTGGCTGGTTGGCGCAGCGCTGGTGGCCATTCTTGTCGGTGTCCTGTGGCTGAATGCCTGGGAAATGCGGCAGCGAGGGTTGGGACATCAGATCTCATTGAGTGTAGGAGCGGCCATTGGAGTCACGATGGGTTTCCTGCTCCACGTCAGATAAGAATAATAGAGATAGCTCCATCTCTCGAAAACGCAGACAGCTTAACAATTCTCCCGATTCGATCAGTTGGCGAGCCCGGCTTGAGGGCAAAAGCAGGCGCCCCGCAGGCCGCATTAAACAAAGAGAAGAGAGGTTCACCTCTCTTCCCTTCGTTTGATTAGCTGTATCCAGTGGGTTAGAAACGAACGCCGAAGGTGATCGGGATGTAGTTGCTGTCGACGCTGTTTTGCGGGAATACGTTCAGACCGTTCAGATTCTGGTCTCCGAAGGAGAACGATCGCGCCGAGTTGAACGTGTGGATAAAACGAGCCTCAGCATAAAACTTGGTTCCAGAGAAGTGGCTGAGCTTGTAGGTCAGGCCGATGCCACCATTAACTCCTAAGGCGTTGCTGGTATAGCTATCGAAGGCCTGGTTGACCTGAAACTGAAAGCAATTGCCAAAAAAGTCGCACTCCTGACCTATCGCTGGAGTCGAAAACGTGGCCGTCTTGTGATAGAAACCCGCGCCAGCAACAACGTAAGCGCCCTTGCTGTCGGAGTTATAGAAGTTGAAGATCGGGTCCACCGTAAAAGACCAGATGTGACTGCTGCCGCTGATCTGCGATAGAGGATTTCCGTTCTGATCTTCAAAAAAGAGCGGCGGTCCATCGTAGATGCCCAGAAGAGCATTGAGGGTATTAGTCTGAATACCGAAGTTGTCCCAGTCGAATTGCAACATCACCCCAACCTTTTTGTTGAAGTTGCGCCCGCCGCCGGCCTGAATGTTGTAGCTCGTGGAAAGAGATTTGCCCATATCACTGGTAGGCATCGTGAAACCGCCGCCGACGAAGAAGGAGTATTTCGCCGACCCATCAGAGTTGGTATGACTGTCGTTGTAGTTGGGACGTCCGTAGCGGCGGCGGGGTGGCGGCTGGTCTTCACCCGCTCCGATATTGAAGTTTTCCACGTTCGCAAGTTCGGCGCTGCCCGTGCTGCTTGAGTATTTGAGGTCGTCCGGCGTGGAAAGATCCGCGTTGGAAAGATCGGTCTTGGAAATATCGATCCTGGAAATATCGATCGGTGCGGCGAGGCTGGTCTTGAAACTGATGGGCGGCAACGATTGCGTCGTGCCCGCCGACTGTTGAGCCTGCACGCCAAGCGTGCCGGCAGCCAGAAGAGCGATTGCCGCAGTGTGGCCAATGAAAAGGTGGAGGCGATTTTTGCTGATCGTCGTGTGCATCTCTGTGTGGCTCCTTGGTGCTGCGAGGTTCTTCAATGATCTTGAACCCGGGTCCCGTACGCTTGTTGTGTATATGACGCTGGAAATCGCGTTTGGGATGACAGGATTACGCGAGTATTTACGTATCCTGTCTTTACAAATTATAGACAATTGGGAAGATAGACCACCGTGCGGGACACGGGATGCCCGTGAATTGCAGGTGCGTTACCCGCGCAGCGAGATGGTTGTATTCTCGCTGCGCCGCCAATCTTAGTGAATATCGAACTGCTCGGGATGAAGGCTGGGGTCGGATTTGACGAGAATGGTTTTGCCCACCATCTCTTCCATCTCCTGAAGCCATTTCGTCCCGGGAGCCTTCAGCTGTTTCACAACCTCGGGATTGACGCGCAGCATAACATCGCCGCGCTCGAGGTGGCGCTGCATCTTGCGCATCTCGATATAAATGTCGTTGCACACGGTGACCGGAGACTTGACCATGCCGGTCCCCTGGCATACGCCGCAGGTGGTGGAAAGGGTACGCTCAAGCGACTGCTTGACGCGTTTGCGGGTAATGGCGACAAGACCAAAATCGTTGAACTGAAGAACCTTGGATGGCGCACGATCGTTCTTCAACTCGTCTTCGAGCGCGGCCATGACGCGATTGCGGTTCTTGCGCTCGTCCATGTCGATGAAGTCGATGATGATGATGCCGCCGAGATCGCGCAGGCGAATCTGGCGAACGATCTCGGGGATTGCATCGAGATTGGTCTTGACGATGGTGTCTTCCAGGCGCGCGGTCTTGCCGACGAACTTGCCGGTGTTGATGTCGATCGCGACGAGGGCCTCAGTCTGGTTGATGACGATGGAGCCACCCGACTTGAGCCAGACCTTGCTGCGCAGAGCCTTGTTGATCTCTTCAGTGATGCCGAACTGCTCGAAGAGCGGCGTCTCTTTGGTGTAGAGCTTGACGCGGCGGATGAGAGACGGCTGGAAGCGCTGCAGGAATCGCAGGATGCGTTCGTAATCGGTCTCGGAATCGACCCAGATGGCGGAGAAGTTGTCGGTGACCTGATCGCGAAGAATGCGCTCGACGAGGCTGAGGTCGTGATAGATGAGAGCGGGCGATTTCGAGGATTCGCTGCGCTGCTTGATGTCCGCCCAGAGATTGAGCAGGAAGCGAAGATCGCTGCGGAGTTCCTCTTCGCTGGCTCCGGAAGCGGCGGTGCGGACGATGAAGCCGCCGGAGGCTTCGCCTTTTTCGCTGAGCAAAATCTCTTTCAAGCGGCGGCGCTCGCTGTCGGACTCGATCTTGCGCGAAACGCCGGTGTGATTGACCGTCGGCATGAAGACGAGGAAGCGGCCGGGGAGCGCGATGTGCGAGGTGATGCGCGCGCCCTTCTTGGCGATGGGCTCCTTGGCGATCTGGACGAGAATCTCCTGGCCGGGCTTAAGCAGTTCGCTGATGGCGGGGAGGTTGGTGGACTGCATGGAACTGCGGCCACCGCGGCGACCGTCTCGACCTCCGCCTCCGCGCTCGCGGTCGGCGGCTCCGCCAGTGTGGCGGGGACGGTCTCCCCGGTCATTGCGGTCACTGCGGCCGAAGCGGCGTCCATCACGGCGTCCGTCGCGGCGCGGGCGGCCACGATCGCTGCTGCGGTCGCGGCTGGGTGCTGGAGCGGCGGCGCCGGTCTCCGCGTGGTCGAAGCCGTTGGCGAGAGTCTCGCTGCCTTCGGCGAACTCTTCGTGGACGACATCCTCTTCGCTGTCGGACTCGTCGAGATGTTCCTCGTCGTCTTCCTCGGTGGTGAGATCGTCGAGGGCGGGATCGTGGAGAGTGTCCTCTTCTTCGAAGTCGTCTTCTTCCAGATCCTCCTCGTTGGGACCCTCTCCGGTTCCAGAGCCGGTGATGTGGTCGATGGACATCTCGCGGATCATGGTGCCGAGATCGGCTGCGCCTTCGAGGGTCTCTTCCTCCTCGAAGTCCTCCATCTCTTCGATAGCGCTGGCGTGAAGGGTAGTGTTGTAGTCCTCTTCGTCGAGGGTCTCTTCGACGAGCGCGCCGGCGCTGACAATTGAGTTGGCCGCGGGAGCTTCGGAGGTGAGATCGCCGGTGGCGTGCAGAGTGGTGACCTCGTGCGGAGTTGTGTCGGCTGTGGCGGCCGCCGGCTCGGTCTGCCAATCAAATTTCTCGTACGCCTCGGCAGGTTCGGAGTGGATCTGCGCTGGATGCTCGTCAGGGCGCGGGGTAATGGTGTGGGCTGGAGTGCGATGCTGAACTTCTTCGGAAGCCTCGGCGTTACGCGCTTCCGTCTCTACGGGTTCAAGCACGGGCGCGCTCTGGCGGAACTCGCTGCGGGCGGCGGGATCGACGCGATAGGAGGCTGAAGCGTCAGTGGGCTCGTACTCGACGTGGGCTTCGGGAATGGGCGGGACTGCTTGATGGATTTCGGACCGCTGCTGCCCGGCGGCTTCGGCGATGATCTCAGGAGCGCTGACCTGGGCGGTGTTTTCGATCACTTCGGTGCGTTGCGGTTCGCGGCTGCGGTAGTTTTCGCGAGAGTCCTGACGGTGTTCGCCGCGGGAGCCCTGACGATTTTCCTGGCGCCGGTGGCGGGAGAGAGACTCGCCGGGAAGTGTATCGCCGCCGTCCCAGCCGGAGGGAATGGCGAAACCCGGAGCGGATGGCAGGATGACATTGGCTTCAGCCGGTCTGGAGGCAGCGGTTGAGGGCTCGGTTTCCTTGCGGTACTTGGAGAGAGACTCGCCGGGTAGGACGATGGGTTCGGCGCTTGCGGTCTCAGAGTCGCTGTAGGTGGAGGTATCGTCTACGCCGTAGAGTGAGGTTCGCGGGGCGAAGCCTCGGGGGGCGCGGGAGTCTCGATTGTCGCGGCCACCACGATCGCCTCGGCCACGGTTCCGATCGTTGCGATTGCGGTCGCGGCCTCCACGAGTGTCGCGCTCGGGACGGTCGGTTCGGCCGGTGTTCTCCTCGGTGGGAGCGGTTGGCTCAGTCGTGGAATAAGCGGTCTCGATCGGGCCAGCCGGGCTGGCTGTCGCGGCGCTGCCATCAATGTCGAAAGAGTCATCGCCGTAAGAGGCTTGGCTGGAGACTTCAGAGCCGGAGGTTTCGGGGTTCTCGCCACCAGTCGCCTGGGGTGATTCGTCGCGCTGACCGGGGCCGCGGCCACGGCGGCGGCCGCGACGGCCACGCCAGCGGCGGCTGCCATCGGCTCCCGGCGCCCCTTCGCCAAGATCGGCATCGCCGGCCCCGGCAGTGGAAGCGTCGGGTGGAATCGAATCGGCGGAGGGGTTGAAGTCCTCCCGGCCGAAGTCCTGGACATCCTCGGATTCCACGGAACCCTGAGAATCTGCCGGGACGGGAGCATCGGAAAGTGATTGACGATCGCGGTTGCCGCCACGGTCGCGACGCCCACGGCCTCGGCCACGATCGCCACGGCTGTTGCGGTCGCCACGGTCGGTGCGGTTGTTGTCCGGGGTTGGTTCGCTGGCGAGGGTGCCTTCGATGGTGGGGGCGTTGCCATTGCGACGGCGGGAGTCGCCATTGCCATTGGTGTCGAAGTCGGCAGAGTCGCCGGCCTCTTCCATAAAGTCGGTGATGTAAAGAAAGGCGTCGCGTTCAAGCCCGATGTCCACAAAGGAGGACTGCATGCCGGGAAGCACACGGGTAACTTTGCCGTTATAGATCGAGCCGGCGAGGGTGTATTCGTTCTCGCGCTCGTAATAGACCTCGGTTAGGGCATCGTTTTCGACGATGGCGAGACGAGTCTCGTGCGGGGTACTGCTGATGTAAATTTCTTTCGACATTCTGTGCTCTTTCTGCCCGCCTCATTTTGAGGTGCGAGCGGCAGACCGAGACAGAGAACAATCGCGAGCTTGACCTGGCTTGAAGGGCCAGGCCTGGCTCACCGTGGAGCGGACAGGGGGCGGGATGCGGAAGCGCGTGAACGGAATTCGATGACCGGTGCGAGATGTTGGTACAACTCTGCCGTGAGAGCGCTTTGACAAAGCGCACTGGAGGCGACACGTGGGAGATCGGAAACACGAGGGGATGCTTCGAGCGACAGTTGACATGCGGAGTTTGTGACCAGAACAACCTCAAAATCAGAAACTTGAGGCGGGGCCGTTCGCCATCCGGATGCAATCATTTTCCCTGAAACCTGTCCGGCCAACGGATCGATGTCTCTCGCCTGGCCGGCCTTTTCTTCTAAGAATCTTTTTCCGCTGACTGGCGACCGTGCGCCCGAGCGAGCGGGATAATACGCTGAGCGGCATCTACAGCCGAACAGGTGTTAATACAGTATTGCACTAAACGTGATACAGACGCCAGTTTACTTCGGAGGCGACCCGACTTTGATGGCATCGATATTACCTTCCTGACTACTACACCTATCGTTGTATCGTTGCTTCTTATGGTCAGGATTACCGTTAGCTCGTAACCCTTCGGTAACACCGCCGGTGACTCCCCATGCGATCAATCGTCCGTACTCTATCTCTCTTGTTCCTGGCGACCGGTGGATGCGGAAGCCTAATGGCGGTCGCACAAAGCGGCGCGTTGTCAGTCGCACCGAGCGGCGCGCCTTGGCACGCGATTGGAACACGCATCCCCCCGATAAACGAAACTGAGCCTCCCAACAAGGGTCCTGATTACCCAACCATCGCGCAGCTTGGCCTTCGATATGCAAGTCCGATACAACAGTCAAATTCGTCGGCGCTCTCCCAGGCGTCACAGGCGCAGCAAGAACGGAATGGCGCTGCGTCATCGACGTCGGTTCCCAACGACACGTCGTATCTGACAATCGACGCGCCCTCCGCGGTTGCAGCGAGGGAGTCTGCGGAGGCTTCCTCTGAGACCGGCGGTGTCCTGGCTGCGCCACGTTCCCGCGAATTGAAGCTGCAGAGCGAAATTCAACGCAATACCGACTGTGAAAACGGGACCCTCCATGGAAAGCCCTGCCGCGTAAGCTGGTGGCGGGTTCTGAGCCAGTCGTTCTTCTTTCTTTCCACCCAGCACCTGGGCAACATCGGCCTGGACCATGACACGCGCAATGCTTTAGAGAACGGAAGCTTCTGGGGCGACTACGTGTACTGCGTGGAGCACTATCGCTGGTCGCGGTGGAAGGACGACGATCCGTTTTTGGTCGACTACGTCGGACATCCGATGATGGGCGCGGTCACCAGCAGCATCTACGAGCAGAACGACCCGAAACAGCGCGCGCTGATGTTCGAGAATACGCAGCGGTACTGGATGGGAAGGCTGCGGGCGATGGCGTATTCGGCCGCCTACAGCGCGCAATGGAAAGTCGGGCCGTTGAGCGAGGCTTCGATCGGCAACACCGGACTTTTTTATTACATCCGCGCACGCGATGGAGTGTGGACCAACGAGACCGGCATGCAGGATTTCTTCATCACGCCGATCGGCGGGATGGCGTGGAATGTGGGCGAGGATCTGATCGATCGCTATTTTCTGAGCCATGTGCGGCATGCCAGGCGGAACAAATGGTTGCTGCTGGCGGCGTCGCTGACTACGCCGGGAAAGAGTGCGGCGAACGTGACCCGCTTTCGGGCAACATATTACCGCGACTACGATGTGGAGACTGCGGGCGCGTTGGCGCGGTAAGAATCGCGCTGGCCGGCAGATTCCTTTACCAGCAAACGGCAGGTTCCTTCGACAAACTCAGGACAGGCTCTTCGACTGCGCCTCTTCGCGATGAAACTGCGAGAGACTCGGGATGACAAATCGTCTGGCGAAATTCAAAGACGCTTGACTAGTTCACAAACCGCCGCATGCGGACGTTCATCACGATGCCCAGCGCGAGGAACGTGAACAGCACAGAGGAGCCGCCATAGCTGAGCAGCGGCAGAGGTATCCCTGTAACCGGCATCAGGCCGACGACCATGCCGACATTGACCGCAACCTGAAAGACGATCACCGCGACCACCCCCATGATGATAAAGCTGCCCGGCAGGTCCGACGCGGTCTGAGCGTTCTGGATGAGCCGCATGAGAATCAGGAAGTAAAGCAGAAGAACGCCCACGGCTCCGACGAAGCCGTGCTCTTCGCAGAACGCGGCGAAGATGAAGTCCGTATAGGGAATGGGAAGAAAATCGCCCTGGGTCTGCGTTCCCTTGTTGGCGCCTTTGCCCCATACCCCACCGGCTCCCACCGCGATGAGAGACTGGCGAATCTGATAACCGGAGCCGCGAGGATCGGAGTCGGGATTGATGAACGCATTGATGCGCGCCTGCTGGTAAGGCTTGAGGTGTTTGCCGGATTTCCAGGCAATACCGCCGACGAACACAAGCGCGAGCAGAATGATGGCGACCTGCTTGAAGCGGATGCCGCCCAGAAACAGTCCGCAGGTCAGGATGGGCAGGTAAGTAAGCGAGGTGCCGAGGTCGGGCTGCTTGAGGACAAACGCCATGGGGATGAAAATCATGGCCGAGACTTTGCCGATGTCGGCCCAGGTAAGTTCCCTGCCCGTGAGTCCCCAGAAGTAACGAGCCACCGCCACGATGAGAATAAGTTTGATCCACTCAGAGGGTTGGAAGTGGGCGCCGTGAAAGCTGATCCAGCGCTTTCCGCCCAGCACCTTGGTCCCGAAGAGCGCGACAGCAATCAGAGAGAGAATGCCGATGCCATAGGCCCAGTGAACCGTATCGATGAGCCGGTGATAGTCGATCAGCGAGATGAGGAACATCAGAACAATGCCGATCGCGAGAAAGCCGATCTGCTTGTGGTCGAAGCCGTGGAACTTCGTGTGCAGGGTCGCAGACTTGATCTCGAGAACGGAGATCAGCGAAAGCAGAAGCACGAAGCCGAGGAGCACCCAGTCGAAGTCGCGATAGGAAGAGAGTCGGGTCATCGCTGCGGAAGTCTCCTATTCGGCCGCCGGCGTCGTTGGCTTCGCGGTAGAAGACGTGGTGGGAGCGGCCTCGGGCTTGGGCGTCTGCGCGATGCGAAGATTGTTGTCGCGCTTGCGCTGCTTGGTCACATAAGCGTTGATGACCTGAGAGACCCACCGCGCAGAGGAGGCTCCCTGGTCGCCGTTCTCCCACAGCATGGCAACCACGATGTCCGGGTTGCGGCGCGGCGCCATGCCGACAAACCAGGAGTTGGGCACCGTCTTGTGGCCGCCGCCGGTGCGGGAAAGCGCATCGTGGCTCATCACCTGGGCCGTGCCAGTCTTGCCGATGAAATCGATGCCTTCAAGATGCGAGGCGGCGGCCGTTCCATAGATGGTCACCTGCGCCATGGCGTCGGTGATCGTCTCCCAATTCGCAGGAGTCAGCGGGATGGTCTGGTCTCCCGACCCCGGAAAAGCCTCATGAACCGATTGCAGCAGCTCTGGAGGAACCTCGTCCGGGAAGACGACATGCGGACGGCGCAGCACTCCGCCCGATGCAATGCCGCTGAGAGCTCGCGCAAGTTGGATAGGCGTCGCTGTCACCGCCCCCTGTCCAATGCCCACGGAGATCACTTCGCCCGCGTACCATTTTTCATGCTGAGTCTTCAGCTTCCATGCGGTGGACGGCATGGTTCCTGAGGCCTCGTCAGGCAGATCGATGCCTGTCTTCTGAGAGAAGCCCAGCGAGGTGGCATACTTCGCGATCGTGTCGATGCCCAGCCGGTTCGCCAGTGTGTAGTAGAAGGTATCGCACGAATATGGAATGGCGTTGTTGATGTCGACCGCGCCGTGGTGGCGGTCGCACGCGTAGAAGTGCCCATAGAAAGTTGCTCCCCCGGCGCAGTTGACATGCATCGTCTGAGCGACGTTCTCCTGCAGCCCGGCCACCGACATGATGATCTTGAAGGTGCTCCCGGGCGCCAGTTGCGCCTGGATGGTTTTATTCAGGAGCGGGTGGTCGGGATTGTTGAGAATTTCATTCCAGTAGTTTTTCGTGAGCCGGACCGAAAACTGGTTAGGGTCGAACGTCGGGCGCGAGGCCATGGCCAGGATTTCACCGGTATGAGGATCCATCGCGACAATGGCGCCGATCTTGCCCTCAAGCGCTTTTTCGGCGGCCATCTGGATGTCCAGATCGATCGTAAGACGAATATCTTTACCGGGAATGGCGAGTTCCTGGCCGAGATGGCCAAGCTCTTTGCCGTGGCTGTTCACGATCACATCGCGGCTGCCGTCCACGCCGCGAAGGAGCGCATCATAAGTCTGCTCGACTCCAGAGCGACCGACGACGTCGCCGGGAGAATAAAAGGCATACCGGGGATCGTCGAGCATCTGCTCGGACACCTCGCCGACATACCCAATCAGGTGGGCGGCAAAACCGTCACTCGGATAGAGCCGCCGTTGCTCGTCCAGCGTCTCCAGCTCTGGAAACTCGTCCCGATGTGCCGCGATAAAGGCTTGTTCGTCGGGGGTGATGTCCTGTTTCAGAGGAATGGGCTGGTACTTGGGCGCCAGCTCGTAATGGCGCAGAATGGCGTGGATCTGCTCGACCGAGAGATGCAGCCCCCTCGAGATCAGAGGCAGATCGCCATCGAGATCTTTGACCTGCTCGCGCAGAAGATAGCAGGTGACGGAGGGATAGTTATCGACCAGCAGCCGCCCTTCCCGGTCGAAGATCTTGCCCCGTGGAGCCAGGATGGGAACCTTGCGGATGCGGTTGGCTTCGGCAAGAGACCGAAAGCTCTCCGCGTTAAGCACCTGCAGACGCCACAGGCCGACCAGGAGAATCGCCAGAATCAGCGCGACAAGGTACTGCAAGGCGTGGAGCTTGCCGAGCGGCAGCTTCTCGGGCTTGCCATTGGGGCCAAGGGTGCGGATTTCGGAATGGTGGATCGGCTCCATGCTCAATCTCAGTCTACGGCTGATGCAGCCGGCTTCGCCTTACAACTGTTGTGTATCAAGGTTGTTCGCAAGATTATCGTTAGACGGTTGAATTTCCGGTTTTACTCGCGGCGCTTGGTGTTATCGAGCAGGAAGAAGATGGGCAGAGCCACGGCGGTATTGATGGCGGCGCGAAGCAGCTCGTGCAGCCACAGGATGTGGAAGTCGGCGTGGCCGAGCAGGCGGCGGTTGATCAGAAAGAGCAGGATGCTGTTGAGAAGAAAGAAGCCGAAGTTGATGAAGACTCTGGTAGAAAGGTTTTCGACGTCGATCTGAATGCCGATGCTGGCCGCAATATACCCGATGACCGACTTTGCCATGCCATTAACGCCGATAGGCTGATTGGTGAGGGCGTCCTGAAGCAGGCCGATCGCGGCGCCCGTAAGCGTGCCGGCTACCGGATTGCGCCGGGAGACCGCGAAAAAGACCGTGATGATGAGCGGAAGATCGAGAATAGCAAGCTTCGGAAACGGCCGCGGAAGGAGAGCCTGCAGCAGAATCGCACCCAGCGGCACCAGCAGGGCGACGGCGGGAGAGAAGCTGTGCTGCTCGAGCTCTCGGCGGGATGTATAACTGCGGGTGGCCATAAGGGGCAGGTTCAGATTTTCGGTATTTTCTTCGGGCTGACTGCTACGGTTGAGGGTTCGGGGATGAAGTCGATTTCGCCGGGGCTTGCGGCTTGCGGGGTTTCGCCGGAACCGGCTGTGGATTGGTTGAAGGCTGGTCGCTGCTGGAGGACGGAGCAGGAGCGACGTTTACCGGATCGCCGCTCTCCGGTGCGCCCGGCTTTAGATCCGCCGCCGGAGGCGTTGCACCCGGCGTGTAACGATCGGGGTGGAGCGTTGGCAATGGCTTGGGTACCACACTACCCGGGGCTGCTGCGGCAGGAGTAGTTTGCGTTGTCTCGCTCGCATCGTCGTGGATGCTGGGGAGACGGTCGGCAACGATCTGAGCTGCGGATTTGGCGGCAGCTTCGGCGGCCTGCTGGGCCTCGGCGGTTGCAGCCCCTGTGGCAAGATCGTGCTGTGCCTCGGCAGGCAGCGCGGACTGCGTGCCGGTAATCACGAGGATCTCTTCAAGCTGGTTGAGATTGGCCGCCGGATGGATCTGAATAAGCGTGTAGGGCGGGTGGTCCGGATCGGGTTTGATAGATTCGATCGTGCCGACCGGAAGCCCGCGCGGATAGACCTGGTCGCCGCCCGACGTGAGGACCTGTTCGCCCGGCTTGATGCGGGAGTCGGGAGTCAGATTGTTGATCACAATCTGGCCGGTGGTGCTGCCGCGAAGAATGGCGCGGATTCGCGTAGTGGCCAGGACGACTCCGGCGCCGGATGTCTGATCGCTGATCAGCAGAACCTGCGAGGTATGGGGAAAGACGTCGCGAAGCTTGCCGATGATTCCATCGGGCGTGATGACCGCCTGGTCAGGCTTCAGACCATCCTTTGAACCTTTATCGATATAGAGGACCCGCGACAGATCGCTTCCGCTTGTGCCGATAACCTGGGCAGCAACCGTGGACGTAACGTAGTGTTGCTGGAATTGCAGCAGAGCCTGAAGCCGATGGCCCTGGATGGCATCTTCGGAGAGCGCAGCTTGCTCAAGTCGCAGCCGGCCAATCTGTTCCTGCAGTTCGTGATTCTGCTGACGGGTGTGGCGAAGATCGATATAGTCCGACCAGCCATAGCGAAGGATATGTCCGACGCCATGAAAGGAACGCTCAAACGGAGTGACCGTGGCCACTGCCCAGTACCGCAGCAGAGTGACGGTGCTGCCATCGGGCGCTCCAGCCTCGACGGGCCGGCGTACCTGAACCGCAAGGCCGATTGTCTGGGCGAGAAGGATCGCCACAAGCACCAGCACATTCTTGAAACGTGTAACGAAAGATTCCATGCGTTAGCAATGATTATCCGCGAATTGGCGCATCGGCGGAGGTGGCGGGGTGGATGCGGAGTGCAACTTTCTTGGGAGCGCCGGGAATCAATGGCTGGAAACACTCCGTGGGGGAGCGGCGACAGTTCGCCCCGCCGGAGACACACTCACCTTTGCTGAAAGAGTAGAGGCGCAAAGTGAATCAGATTGTCCCGCCAAACCAGCCAGCTATGCAAACCTGGGGTTTCGATCGCCGCGACCGGCATCTCCTTCGTCTTGAGAAAGGCGACCAGCCTCCGATTGGGTTCGATCAGCGAGTCTTCGGTTCCGCACGCAATCCACAGAAGACGCAGATTGGCAGCCTTGCCATCGAGAGCGGCAAAATTCCCGGCGTAGTCGAGATGGTCAACTGCGGAGCTGAACCCGCCGATCCACGCGAACTGCCCGGTGTGGGTCAGGCCGATCTCGAGACTCTCCAGCCCGCCCATCGACAGGCCGGCGATCGCTCGATCGTTGCGATCCCGCGAAACGCGGTACTCGGACTCCACCCGAGGCAGCACTTCGCTCAGCAGCGCTTTGGAAAACAGATCGGTATTGCGATCGATAGCTGCCGGATCGTCCCACACATTGTGGCCTCGAAGGAAGGCCAGATCCCCATAACCCAGCGGCATCACCACAACCATCGGCTTGATCCTTCCTGCCGCAAGCAGGTTGTCGAAAATGAGATTCGCGCGGCCGACGTCAGTCCATCCGGAATCTGAGTCGCTCCAACCGTGAAGAAGATAGAGGACAGGATAAGGTTTTTTCGACTTCTCGTCATAACCCGGAGGCGTGTAAACGAAGTATCCGCTCTGGTCTTCAGGAAGGCCCACCACTGAGCCGGTGGTATAGATGTGACGATGAAGTGTTCCATGCGGCACATTGGTATCTTCCCAGGGTTGCGGAGTGTCCCCGCGAACAGTGATAACGTTCGCGATGCTAAGCAGATTGATCGTGGTGCGCGGGTTCAAGGGATCGAGCTGGCGGTCGCCATCCACTTCGAAGTGATAGCTATAGATCTCCGGAGCGAGCGGCTCGGTGGTCACCCTCCAGATGCCGGCAACATCCTTTTCCATTGGGATGGGTTTGGCGACTCCGTCCAACGCGAGCGCGACTGTGCTCGCCGTGGCGCTTTTGTACGAGAAGGTGACGCTGCGGTCGGGCCGGACGATCGTCGATCGCAGACGCGCGGGAGCCTGCGCAACGAGAGAGAGCGGCGTGAAAAACGCGAGCAGCGCGACCATCCGGAGAAACGCGGGGCGAGGGAGGATATTCATGTCCGCCAGTTTAAACGATCTCCGCGAATGGCCGGCATGCCCGGCAGCGCATAATAAAGACAATGCCCTTTCGCTCCGGTTTCGTCTCTATCGTCGGCCGCCCCAACGCCGGCAAATCAACCTTGCTGAACGCCTTGCTGGGTCAGAAGCTCGCTATCGTCACCCATAAACCGCAGACGACCCGAACCCGTATCCATGGCGTACTCGAGGTCCCGCTGAAGAAAAAAACCAAGGGGGAGCCTGGACATCCCGCTGCGCAGGTAGTGCTGGTCGATACCCCCGGCATCCACAAGCCGGATACGCAGCTCGACCGCCGCATGATGCAGGAGGTACACGATGCGCTGGAATCGCGCGACGCCGTCCTGTTTCTCGTGGACGCCACCCATCGCTTACCCAAAGGGACGGACGGAAACAGGGTGACCGCCTCGCGCCGGGAAATGTCTGCCGCAGAAGACGACTTCGCGCTCTCGCTGATCAAAAGGCTCGAGTGTCCCGTGATTCTGGTGTTGAACAAGATGGACGCTGTCCCGAAAAAAGATCTGCTGCCCTTGATCGCGCACTGGTCCGCGCTCCATTCCTTCGCGGACGTAATTCCGATTTCAGCCCGCAAGAAAGAAGGCCTGGAACTGCTGCTGGACAAGATCGTCGGTCAGTTGAAAGAGGGTCAACGCTACTTCCCGAAGCACCAGTTGACCGACCAGCCGGAGCGATTCCTTGTAGCCGAGTTGATTCGCGAGAAGATTTTGATGCTGACCGGCGAAGAGGTTCCCTACGCCACGGCCGTAGTCATCGAAAAATATGAAGAACCGCCCTCCATGAAGCAGAGAAAAGACGGCAAGCTGCCCGTAACCAAAATCTCCGCCGCGATTTTTTGTGAGCGGACCGGACAGAAAGCGATCCTGATCGGCAAGCAGGGCGAGATGCTGAAACGAATCGGCACCGCGGCGCGAAAGGAAATCGAGTCCCTGCTGGGAACCCGAGTATTTCTGGAGCTGTTCGTCAAAGTGCAGGAAGAGTGGCGCTCCAGCCGCGGGTTCGTCGACGACCTCGACTGGCGCCGGCAATTGGAACTGATCGCAGAAAAACAGGCTGCCGAAGAATAGAAATATGGGAAGCGCAACCATCATTCTTCTTTTTTCCCGGGATTCACAGCCGCGCTAATACACTGGTCCCAATGCCCCAACTTGCCATGAGCAACGAAGCGCTGGAGCGACCCGATACGCGCGAACCAATCACGAGTGGAGTCCGCTCGAACGTCGTCGATATCGTGAAGGGCATCGCGATCATTCTGGTCGCCTACGGACATACCGCGCAGGGCATGGTCCATCGTGGATGGTGGGGCGGCCCGGGAGCCGCCTTTTCTCACGTCTTCGTTTACAGTTTTCATATGCCGGCCTTTTTTTTCATCGCCGGCCTGTTTGTCGCAGGAAGCATCGCCAAACGGGGCGCCACGCGTTTTACCGCCGACAAGCTGAAGACCATTCTTTATCCTTATATTTTGTTTGCTGTCGTCAGCGCGATTCTCGAACCGCTGATCGGGCGTTTCAAATTCCAAACCAGGCCGTTCGACTGGAATATTTTCCTGGTAAACCTCGCGGATGGACAGGCCAGCTGGTTTCTCTTTGTCCTCTTTTTTTGCCTCATGCTGGCGTTGCTGACGGTGCGATTTCCTGCCTGGCTCCGTTTTCTGCTCGCCGCCCTGGTTGGTGTAGCAGCGCCCCTCGGCCTCCCCGGCATCAGCGAAGTTCTGCGCGAATTTTGTTTTGTCGCCGCCGGCATGTGGCTGGGGCAGCGAATCTATCGCCTCGAAAAGATGCGCCTGACCACCGCCGCCGCCGGCTTCCTTGCTCTCGCTGCATTTCAGGTGGCGATAGTTTTTGCCTGCGGAGCGTCCGTGCTCGAACGCTGGCTCTACATCGCAGCCGGACTGACAGGCACGGCGGGAGTCTTTCTGCTGGCGAAGCTGCTGGACCGGCATCGCCTGGGCGATGGTCTCGCATGGATCGGACGAGCTTCCCTGGCAGTATTTCTGTTGAGCGCCTTCGCGCAGGGCGCCACGCGCGAGATCGTATCGCAACTCTTTCACACCCAGGAGTTCTGGCTGCAACTGCTGCTGCCGACCCTGTTCGCAACCATTCTGCCGGCCATCGCCTGGAAGCAACAGGACCGATGGCACGTCGGCTGGCTCTTCCGCTGGCCGTTCTAAATGGCAAGTGTAGATGGTAAAAATGAGACGATGGAGGCCTCTATCTCTCGCGCCGGAGTCGATATCGACAGCACCCAGCCAACTTCGAACCAACGCGCATCCACGCCGATGGAAGGGGATCCCGACCAGCCCGCAGGCACCGGCATTACGCGACCGACGCAGCGGGGACGATGGTCCGCGCGGTGGATCGCGGCGCTGCTCGCAACGCTGACGCTGCTGGCAGTCTGGAGATTTACCAGCACGCACCCCTATATCGACGCCGATGCGGCGCACTACCAGGCAATGGCCGACGGAAATCCCGCCATGAAGCCGTTCGCCTTCAGAGTGCTCGAGCCGGCCATCGCTCGTTGCTTGGCAAACCTGACCGGTATCTCAACCGCCGATGGATTTCTGGCAGTCGGACTGCTGAGCGGATGGGTGCTTCTCTACGGCGTGCTGCTTCCCGTGGTCGAACGGCGGCAGGACCAGTGGCTTTTGCTGGTATTGATCCTGACGCCTTTCTGGATACGTAACCTTACCAATTACTTTTTACCTGACTTGATGCACGCCGCGCTTTGCATGGTGTATCTGTATTTGTTGCGGATGCGGCGATGGCGCCTCGCCGCCGCCATCCTGCCGATAATGTTCCTGACCCGTGAATCCACCCTGCTGATCGCAGTCATTGCGGTGCCGGCGCTGTGGCGGCTTGTGGGCAGAAAGGCCGGCCTGTGGCAGCTCGGCGGCGCGCTGGCCGGAATCGCGGCGTCGAAGATCACGGCACGCCACGCCCTCCCCAACCAGCACAACCTCAATGACACTCTTTACCTGCTCGGCAAAATTCCCTGGAATGCGTCAAGGAACATCTTCGGCATCACGCTCTGGAGCAACACGCTGCCCGTCCTGGCTCCGGTGCGAACCTGGAACGTGCCGCCTTGGGTACCGCTGGGGGGCATTCATCAGGTGGGATACAGCAAATTTTCCTGGCTCTATCCGGCGCTTACTTTGATGTGGCTTCTCACCTCGTTCGGACTGGGAAGCCTTGTCGCGTTGTGTCTCGCCTGGCGAACGCCGCTTCGCCGCCTGTTGCCGCCCCAGGAGCCTTATCTCTGCATCGCCGCCATCTACGGCGCAATTATGTTTCTGATGTCGCCGATGCTGGGAGCCACGCTGCCCCGACTGTTCGACTACGCATGGCCGTTGTTTCTGGTCTATCTGCCGGCAATGATTCCCCGCGTCTGGCGCGGGTGGAGCGTCTCGACGGTTACGCTTCTTGTCGGGTTACATCTGGTCGCCGCGTGGACGGAAGCGATCCGGCTGACGTGGTCCTGGTCCAACTCCATCGCCGAATTGGAGATCCTGCTAGCATGCAATCTGATTGCTCTATGGCTGCTGTACCGCGCAAGCGGCTCGGACAGGAACCGGTCGTCCTCCCCCTCGCGCCCGGCCGCAAACGGTTAGAAGCAGCTACTCCTTGACGCTGACGCCAAGCGCCTTCATCTTGCGGTAGAGATGGCTGCGTTCCAGGCCCAGACCTTCGGCCGCGCGGCTGACATTGCCGTGGAACTCATCCAGTTTTTTCAAAATGTAATCGCGTTCGTAGGCTGCGCGAGCCTCGGGAAGAGAAGTGAACTCCTCACCGCGCCCATTGCCTTTGCCTGCGTCGCGGGCCGGGTCGCGATAGACCAGCATCGGCAGATGTTTGCGCTCAATGCGCCGGCTCTTCGGATTGAGAATCAGCACGCGCTCCACCAGATTGCGAAGTTCACGCACATTGCCCGGCCAATGGTACTGTTTCAGCGTTGCCAGCGCATCGTCGGTCATCTCGACGTGAGGACGGCCGTACTCCGCGCCGAACTGCTGCAGAAACTCCTTCACCAGGAGAGGAATGTCTTCCTTGCGATCGCGCAGCGGCGGAACGAAAAACGGAATGACGTTAAGCCGGTAAAAGAGATCTTCCCGGAAGTTGCCACGGGCGATCTCCTCTTCGAGGTCTTTGTTGGTCGCGGCGATAACCCGCACGTCGACATGGACCGGGTGTGATGCGCCTACCGGAAGAAAACGCTGCTCATCCAGCGCGCGAAGAACCTTCGCCTGGGTCTTCAGACTCATGTCGCCAACCTCATCGAGAAAAAGGGTTCCCCCATCCGCGCGTTCGAACGTGCCGCGCTTTTCTGTCGGGCCGCCTGGAATGGCCCCATGACGGTAGCCGAAGAGTTCGCTCTCGATGTAGTCCTCGGGAATTGCGGCGCAGTTGAGTTCAACGAACGGCCGGTCCTTGCGAAGGCTTTCCGCATGCATGGTGCGGCCGATCAGCTCTTTGCCCGTGCCGGATTCGCCATAGATCAGCACCCGGCCATTGGTCGGCGCCATCAATTTAATCTGCTGGCGAAGAGCCTTCATCGGAACCGAATTTCCGGTCACCGTGCCGCGCGTAAGCTGCCGCGCAAACTCCTGGTTGTCCTCGCGCATCTCGCGCGACTTCATCGCATTCTTCAGGACGATCAGAGTGCGCGCCAGCGACAGCGGCTTTTCCAGAAAATCGTAGGCGCCCAGTTTGGTGGCGCGCACTGCCGCTTCAATGGTGCCGTGGCCGCTGATGATGATGACCTCGGGAATGTTGGCGCTCTCCAGTTGCCGAATCTCCGTCAACGCGTCCAGACCATCCCGGTCAGGCAGCCAGATATCGAGCAGGACGACATCGTAGGCGGCGTCGCGGAGCAGCTCGAGAGCTTCGGCTGCTGTAGCGGCCGTAGTGACGAGATAGTCTTCTTCGCGCAGAATGCTCTCCAGCGATTCGCGGATCTCGGCTTCATCGTCGACGATCAGTACGTGATTCATTTGGTTCCTCGCGAAAGAGTGGAGGCGAGATGGTGCTCTGCATCCGCAGAGATGGAAGCGGTACTTGCTGAAACTTCCGCTTCCGCAGATTCGGATTCGGATTCGGGATGATTCCCGTTCTCGCTATTGGCCAGGGAACCCGCCGGAGAAAAACCATCGGAGTCGCCGTCGAGCGAGGAGGCGGGACGAAGTTCGACGATAAACTTTGCGCCCGCAGGCTCGTTCTTCTCCGCGCGAATCGTGCCTTGATGCTCCTGAATAATCTTTGCCGCAATAGCCAGCCCCAGCCCGGTCCCGCGCTGTTTCGTGGAGAAGTAGGGCAGGAAAAGGCGCTCCCGCATCTCGTCGGTCAGGCCGGAGCCGGTGTCCGCGATGGTAAGTTCGACCATGCCATTTTCCAGTATGTCGGTGGAGATGCGAAGTTCGCGGAACAAGCTATGCTGCATGGCCTCGGCGGCGTTGTCGATGAGATTGCCGAGTGCGCGCTTCAGGGCCTCGGGATCGGCCATCACCAGAGGCAGGTCCGTCGTCATCTTGCGGACAATACTGATGCTCTGCATCCGTCCAGCGAACAGAGCCAGAGAATTCTCGACGATAGTGTTCAGGTCGGCTGGCTTGGGACGGGCCGTCGGAAATTCGGCGAGGGCAGCAAACTGATCCACCAGCGAGCGCATACTCTCGACCGAGGAGTTGATGACCTCGCTGCAGCGCCGGATTACCGCGACCGAGGGCGGTTCGGGAGACTGCGGCTCGCTGCTGCCCGCTAGAACACCGGCGAGCCGGTCGATATGACGGCGAATCTGCTCCGCGCTCAGGCTGATCGGCGTGAGCGGGTTCTTGATCTCGTGAGCCACGCGTCGGGCAACTTCTTTCCAAGCGGATTGTTTTTGCGCCCGCAGCAGCTCGGTGGCATTTTCGAGGACAAGAACGTACCCCTGATGCTCGCGGCGCAGGCGCTCGTTGGCCGTGGGCATTTCGAGGAGCGCTACCGTAGCGAGAAGATTCATCGTGCCCGAGGGTCCGTTGACCTCAATGTCGCCCGAGGCTGAACCCATGCGATGGGTGCGCTTGATCAGGCGATCGAGAACCTCGGCCACCTCGGATGGGAACACCTCTTCCATCACCCGGCCATAAAAAGGCCGTTGGCCGCCAGGATCCATCATTTCGCTCAGCGCTCGGTTGGCCAGAACAATGCGACGGTCGGCATCGAGGGTGGCTACACCGTTGGGAATGGTTTCGAGCATGGTTTCAAGCTCGCCGCGGCGAGCTTCGAGCGCCGTATTGGCAGCGCTCAATTGAACCGTAGAGTGCTCCACGGCGCGGCGGCTGTTTTCCAGATCGGCCGCCATGTGATTGAAGCTGCGGACAAGTTCGCCCAGCTCTTCGGTGGCGCTCTCCTGCACCCGGTGCGCATAATCGCCCGATGCGATCGACTCCATGGCGTCGGCCAGAGCTTCAACCGGCTTGGTGACCTGTTTCGAGAGATGCAGCGCAAGCCAGCTGGAGGCGAACAGAGCGAGACACGTCATCATCAGCAGGAGAAGCATGTAGAGATCCCTGATCTGACGCCGCTCGCTGTAAAGAACCGAATAGGCCTCCGCTCGCTTTTGCAGACGAGTCATCGTTGCGGGCATGCCAAACGGCATCGGCAGGCCCACGACGACGGTGTTTCCTCGTTTCACCGCGGTTGCCCCCAGCGCATAGTCTGTGGCATCGATCGAGAAGACCGGCCGATCGTTGCGTTGCGCGGCGGCCAGGATCGCGGCGTCGGTTGGATCGGTCGGAGTCTGTTTGGCCGACTCGTCGGAATCCTCCGTCGCCTGGCCGGGCACCCAGGTCTTCACTTGTGCCGTGGATCCGGCGCGCTGCGGCATCTGGAACGACGCAATTACGCGGCCTTCATGATAGACGATCGCAAAACCATTCTGCAGAGTGATCTCATGCTGCCGCAAAATCTGAGAGATCGCCTCGTGATGCTGGCGGGAAGCCGACACCGCGGCAGCGTGAGCCAAACCGCGTGGCGCCAGGTGAATGGAATGGTGTGGTTTAGGAGAGGAAGCGGAGACGGACGGACTCGCCGGCCCGTGAGCCGGAGCAGCCGGCGGTGGCGTCTCCGGCAGACCGGCGGCAATCGAGTCTGCTTCGGCGCGGGCATTGGCGGTGGTGTATCGCGCCAGCTCGAGCGCCATGTTGTTGCTGTCGTCGCGCATCTCGGTGACCGGCTGCGAGAACCACCGGTCCACCGCCCGGTTGAGCAGCAGATAGCTGAAGGCGTACATCGACGCGATGGGAATCAGGCTCACCAGCACCGCCCCCCAGAGCATGCGCGCGCGAAGACGTGTGCCCATCACCCGGCTGCGCTGGTCGGCATAGAGCTTCAGTACGTTCCGGACCAGCAGAATCAGCACCGCGACAAAAAGAAGAAACGCCACGATCGACAGACCCGTGAAGATAACGATCTGCTGGGTAGTGGCGGGCGCGGGAAGCTGCGTATTGAAGGCGTTAAGCGCGCCGAGCGCCAGGAACAGCGCGACCAGAGAGGCCCCCAGGGCGACGATCCAGATCTTTCGCCGGTTCGCAGGTGTAGCCATGCCCATTGCCCTCCTCAGTGCTCCCGATTATAGGCGTTGGGCCTCTCTTCTTCGCTCCATCGACAGAGCGCGATGCGCTCAGACGAGCTTGGCCACAGGCTGCCATTCCCGCTTCTGCGCGGAAGCGACAGCGCCATAGGTCAGCACGCCATTAAACGTATTCACCCCTTCGGCAATACCCTTGTCTTCCCCAATAGCGGTATTCGCTCCCAGTCGCGCCAGCTTCAGCACATAGGGGAACGTCGCATTCGTCAACGCCAGCGTCGAAGTATTCGGAACCGCGGCAGGCATGTTGGTCACGCAGTAGTGGACCACGCCATCAACCTCATACGATGGGTTCGAGTGAGTTGTCGGGTGCGCCGTCTCAATGCATCCCCCCTGGTCAATCGCGACGTCGACGATAACCGCCCCCTTTTTCATCTTGCTGACCATCGCTTTGGTCACAATCTTCGGAGCCGCCGCGCCCGGGATCAGCACTCCACCGATAACCAGGTCCGCCTCCCGAACGGCGCGTTCGATGTTGTAGCTGTTCGACGCAACCGTGTAGAGACGTCCCCCAAAAATATCGTCGAGCTCGCGAAGCCGATTCAGGTTCAGGTCGATGAGAGTGACCTTCGCCCCCATACCCAGTGCAATCTTCGCGGCGTTGGTGCCGACGATGCCGCCCCCGATAATGCAGACGCTGCCAGGCGCCACCCCCGGAACCCCGCCAAGCAGAACGCCGCGCCCTCCATGCTCCTTCTCCAGATACGCCGCGCCCACCTGGACGCTCATCCGCCCCGCGACCTCGCTCATCGGAGTCAGCAGCGGCAGGCTATTGGCGCGGTCGCGAACCGTCTCGTAAGCGATCCCCGTAACCTTCGAAGCCAGCAGAGCATCCGTCAATTCGGTCAGCGGCGCAAGATGCAAGTAGGTAAACAGCACAAGCCCCTCGCGAAAGTGCCTGTACTCCTTCTCCACCGGCTCTTTCACCTTCACCACCATCTCCGCCAGCCGCCAGACGTCATGCGCCGAACCGACGATCTCTCCGCCGGCAGCCTGGTATTCGTCATCCGGCATCGCCGACAGCGCGCCCGCATTATGTTCGACCAGCACTTTATGTCCTGCTTCGACCAGCGCTTTTACGCCTGCTGGGGTTACGCCTACGCGGCTCTCGTGGTCCTTCACTTCCCTGGGTACACCGATAATCATTCTTCTCTCCATGTTCCAAATTGCCGTTTCCGATTGTATCCATTCGCAGCAAAGGCGGTCTCGCCGCCCCCGCCGTTTCCCCGCAACCCATACCACGAATGAGGGATGACTGGTTAGGTGAGGGCACGAATTAGCACTTGCGAAAGAGATACACTAATGGGAGTCTCTTCTGAGGAATTACTGCAAATACCTATGTCTTCGAACAGTTTTCAGATGCGCTACTCCCGCATTCACAACATGCGGTCCCTCTTCAGCCTCTTTTCCAGCGACCTCGCGATCGATCTGGGCACGGCGAATACCCTCGTCTTCGCCCATGGCAAGGGCATCATCGTCAATGAGCCCTCCATCATCGCAGTGAACAAGCTCACCAACGAAGTCGAAGCCGTCGGCAAGGAAGCCAAGGACATGCTTGGCCGCACTCCGGGCAATATCGTCGCAATCAAACCGATGAAGGACGGCGTCATCGCCGACTTCCGCCACACCGAGAAGATGCTGAACTACTTTATCCAGAAGGCCCATAACCGCAAGATGATGGTGCATCCGCGAATCGTGATCGGCGTTCCCTCCGAGATCACTCAGGTAGAAAAACGTGCCGTCATGGACTCCGCCTATCGCGCCAAGGCCAGCGAAGTGCACCTCGTCGAACAAGCCATGGTCGCCGCCATCGGCGCCGGTCTGCCAATTACCGAGCCGGGCGGAAACATGGTCGTCGATATCGGCGGCGGCACCACCGACATCGCCGTGATCTCGCTCGCCGGCATCGTCTATTCACGCTCCGTGCGCATGGCCGGAAACCAGATGGACGAGGCCGTGATGACCTACCTCAAGCGCAAGTACAACCTCCTGGTAGGCGAGCGGACCGCGGAGCAGATCAAAATCTCTCTAGGCTCCGCCTATCCCCTCGAGAAGCCCCTGACCATGGAAGTCAAAGGCCGCAACCTCATCGAGGGCGTCCCCAAAACCATCACCATCGAAGACTCCGAAATCCGCGAAGCTTTGAGCGAGTGCATCGCGACCATCATCAACGCCATCCGTGTCGCCCTGGAACGAACTCCCCCCGAGCTCTCCGCCGACATCTCCGACCGCGGCATTGTGCTCACCGGCGGCGGCGCGCTCATCAAGAATCTCGACAAACGCATCCGCGAAGAGACCGGCTTGCCGGTGTCGATCGCCGACGATCCCCTGGCCTCAGTGGTGCTCGGTACCGGAGCGATGCTCTCCGACTTCAAGCTGCTGCGCAAGATTTCAATCGATTAACTTTCTTTGGTTCACTTTGGTTAAAGCGAAGGCTCCGAGCGATCGGGGCCTTTGCTTTTTATATTGGCGGCACTCTCGAAGGGAACCTTCGTCCGTAATATCTCGTACTCTTCACTCAGCAAAGCTGGTCCGTGCCGCCATGACTCTACTCAAACTCCTGCTCCTGCTTCTTGTCACTCCCCAACTCGCCCACGCACAGACCTCTGCCCCCGCCTTTGAAGTAGCCACTATCAAGCCCGCCGCTCCCTCCCCCGACGGCCACACCCACATCTACTATCCACCCGACGATCGGTTCAGCGCCATAAACATCACGCTTGTCTCGCTGATGCAGTGGGCCTACGCCATGCCCGAGAGACAGATCCTCGACGGCCCATCCTGGCTGTCCTCGACCCGCTTCGACATCGAGGCCAAGTCCGACGGCGGCGACCTGGCCAGCCGGCCCACCTCGGAGCAAATTCACGACCTTAAGCGGCGTATGGTCCAGTCGCTGCTTGCCGGCCGCTTCCAGCTCAAGGTCCACCACGAGACCCGGATCCTGCCCGCCTACGATCTTGTCGCTGCCAAAGGTGGATCGAAGCTGCAACTCGCCCGATCCGATAACGGCATCAGTATCGGTCGCAACTATCTCCATGTCGAGGGTCAGACGATGGCCAGCATCGCCAAGGAATTGTCCCAGATTACCGGACGCGTTGTCGTGGACAAGACCGGCCTTACCGGCCGCTACGACCTGAAGCTGCAGTGGACTCCCGACGACGCACCCACCACCGACAACTCCGCCCCATCCCTCTTCACAGCTATCCAGGAGCAGCTCGGCCTCAAACTCGAGCCCTCCAAAGAAGCCGTCCCCGTCCTGATCATCGACCACATCGAGTCACCCACCCCCAACTGATCGGCAGGCAGGCCGACAGCAGATATTGTAGGTTCTACGCTGCAGCCGGCGGATGAGTAAGGCTCACACGGATGCGGTCGATGCGCCGGTCGGTGCTGGCCAGCACTTCGAGCCGCAGACCATCCTCTTCGATAACCTCGCCGGGAAGCGGAATGTGCCCTGCGATCTCGGAGACGAGCCCGCCCAAAGTCGTGGATTCATAGTGCTCCGGCAGACGAAGCGCGGTAGGGTCGTCTCGCGTGTCGCGGTTGTCGCGCGATCCCCGGAGACTGCCGTTTTCGTGAAGATCGTGCTCCTCGGGCGCATCGGCAGCACGGCTCTCGGCCCCTTCGCCGGTTTCGCTTTCAGCCTCGTGGTCGCCAGGTTCGAACTGGTCGGCAAACAGATCGCGCAGGCGGGAGAGCTCGAACGAGCCGCTGACCACATAGGCGCCGTTGGCTTCGCGGATGGGCTCGTCGTCGGCTTCAGGTTCATCGTGCTCGTCCGCGATGTTGCCCACGATAGCTTCAAGAAGATCTTCGATCGTAACCAGGCCGGCAACCGAGCCGTACTCATCGATGACCATGCGCATGTGCTGTTTTTCGCGTTGCATCTCGCGAAGCAGTTCGGCGACCTTCTTGGTTTCGGGTACGAACGCCGCAGGGCGCTGGATCTGGGCAACGCTGCGCGTGCCGGCGTCGCTATCGAGGACCTTCAGAAGATCGTGGGCGAACGCGATGCCCGTGACATTGTCGAACGAGCCGGAGTAGACCGGCACCCGCGAAAAAGCGTGCTCGTTGATCTGCGACGTGAACTCCCGCAGGTTGAGGCTGCCGGGCACGGCGAAGATCTCCGGACGCGGCGTCATCACCTCGAGAACCACCTTGTCCCCGAACTCCACCGCGGAACGAACCAGCTCGCGGTCGGACTCTTCGAGGATGCCCTCTTCTTCCCCGGCTTCGAGAAGCGCGTCCATCGCTTCGGAGGGATGATCTTCTTCCGGCTTGTCCTCCGGTTCGGCCAGCGCCGCGATCGAGAGAAGAAGCTGCAGCAGCATGGTGACGGGAAGGATCAGATAGAACAGCGCCTGAAGCACAGGCAAAATGCGTATGATCCAGAGGCCGCGCGTGCGGGCGAAGACAAGCTGCGGCAGCAGCCGGTCGAAGATCAGCACCAGAAGGATCAGCTCGACGGCGGCGCGAACCACCTCGCCTGTGCTCGGTGTCCGCGCCAGCCACGGAACCAGGGTGGAGTGCGTGTAAAGACGCAAGCCGGACAGCAGAGCCAGAGTGACCAGCGTAAGCTGGCGCAGGACCGAGGCCGACAGCGCAATCGATTCGCGCCCCAGCCGGAGGCGCGGCTCAACGATATTCTCCCAGGCATCGATATTGTCCTGGTACTCGCGGGCCAGAAACTTGCCCATCTCCGTATAGATACGATCGATGTAGGCGGATAAGGCGAGGATGGCAAGCAGCAGGAACAGAGCGAGCGCGTAGGCGTAGTTGGCGGTCATCGGCTGCCTCGCTTTTTGCCCGTTCGCCGCGATGCCGGTTTTTGCTTGCTTCCGGATGGCCTCTTGATAGCGGGTCGCATGTTGCGTTCGATGAGTGTAACGGGAAGCCGGAGCTCACGGCGGAGCATGGCCTCACGCGCGGCCATTTCGCCGTTGTCTCTTTCGTGGTCTTCACCGGAAAGATGCAGGAGCCCATGCAGAATTAAAATTTTGACCTCGTCGCCGAGCGTATGGCCGTAGCTGTGCGCCTGGCGCGCGGCGGTCTCCAGCGAAATCGCCAGGTCGCCGGCATGGTTCGCCGCGAATTCCGACGGCGCCGGGAAGCTGAGAACGTCCGTGGTCTTGTTCTTGCCGCGAAAAATTTTGTTGAGGTGCCGCAGCGTTTGATCGTTGGAGAGCAGCACGTCGATTTCGCCGCCCAGCCCGATCGCCGGACGGGCGCGATTGAGGAATCGCGTCAGAGCGGAGGTCGAGAGGGTGAAGCCCAGGCTCGGTTCGATTGTGATCATTGCACCGGCTTCGATTGCGGTTGGCCGGTAAACGACGCCCATACTTCGGAACGGACAGGGGCAGCACCCGGTTTCATCGCCGTGGAGAAGAGTTCCGGCTTCTCTGATTTTCTGGACCCTGCTTTTCTGGAGTACACCCGCACATAATCGACGAGCATGCGCTGGGGAAATACGGTCGTGTCATCCGGACTGCCGGGCCAGTTGCCCCCCACTGCGAGGTTCAGCAGAAGGTAAAAAGGGTGGTCGTAGACCCACTTCGTGCCGGAGGGAAGATCGGCGGGAGTGCGCTCCACGATCAGCCGATTGTCGAAGAAAAATTTAATGTCGTTGGGCGACCATTCCACCGCGTACAGGTGAAAGTCCGTGTCGACCTGCTGACCGCCAGGCAGAATGTATTTCGTCGATGGCCCTTTGTCTGCGCTGTAGCCGGGACCGTGAATGGTGCTATACATGGTGTCGCGCGCGCCAATGGTTTCGAGGACGTCGATCTCGCCGCAATCGGGCCAGTGATCGGCTTCATGGTCCTCCCCGAGCAGCCAGAAGGCCGGCCAGATACCCTTGCCGCTCGGAAGCCGGATGCGCGCTTCGAAGCGTCCATATCGTTGGCTGAAGTGGTTTTGCGTATTGATGCGGGCCGAGGTGTAATGCCGCGGGGTGCCATCCGCGCCGGTGAAATCTTCTTTTTGCGCCGTAATGACCAGGTTGCCGTTTTGCTGCCGCACGTTGGCGGAACGTCCCGTGTAAGTTTCGAGCTCGTTATTGCCGAAGCCTTTGCCGCCGGTGACGATGTTCCACTTGGCCGGGTCGGGCGGGCTGCCGCTGGAGCCGTTGAACTCGTCGCTCCAGGTAAGCTGCCAGTCGGAGGATTGAGCATGGGCGCCCGAGACCAGCACCAGAACCATGATCAAAACCAAGCTAGCGACAAAGGCCCAGCTGAGGACACGCTTCAGCCTGACGCCGGGCGCGGGAGTGGAGATCGTATCTGGGGATTCGATCGTAGTCATCGTCGATACGGCGAAACAAGAGGAATTTGGCCGGTGTCCTCTGATTCTAAACGGTCGAAGTAGCCTTCCGGAATGGAAACCAGCGGCATACACCGGATCATCCAAAAATAAACCTCAAAAATGAGGAAAATCTCAAGCGCCCGGAAAACACCATCCAACCCACCACAATTCACCGGCAACTCACCACAAATTCACCACAAAAAAACCACGTTCTGCACGCCATATTTCGCAAAAACCCCTGCAAAAACAGCCTTCCACCAGGCGCTAAAAAAAATCACTCCCGAGGTTCCAGCATCCGCTCAAAAACCTGCGCGATATAGCTCACCGCGTTCATCGTGTTCTCGTAATGCATCCGCTTCGGCCCGATAACCCCAACTGTTCCGCGGCTTTCCCCGCCTACCCGCGCCGGCGCCGCAATCAGCACCAGCCCCGACATCTCCGGAGCATGCTCCTCCAGATCGAACACCACCCGCACACTCTCCTGCCGCGCATCGATATACGCATTCAACAGCTCCACCAGCCGCTGCTTCGCCTCCAGAGCCGCCAGCACATCCCGCAGCTGCTCTCTATCCTCTTGACTGCCAACGAGATTCGCCACCCCATCCACATACACCGTCTGCACCGGAGCCTCCGGCACCGCACCCGCCCAGAGCTGCTGCACCGAGTTCAGCATCCTCTGATACTCACTACGCTCCCGCTCCACCAGCCGCGCAATCTCCGCCCTCACCCGCTCCACACTCCACCCGCGAAAGTTCTCATTCAGAAAATTCGCAGCACCCTCCAACTCCCGCGCATTCAAGTCTTTATCCAGCGCCAGCACACGGTCCCGAACCAGCCCGCTCCGCGTCACCACCACCGCCAGAACACGCGCCGGAGCCAGCCGCGAGAAATGCACATGCTCCAGCATGTCGCCATCCGCCGCCGCCGCAATCGCCACCCCCACCCCGCTCGATAGCGTCGCCAGCACATGCGACGTCCTCTCCAGCACGGCCTGCGTCCCCGCAACACCCTGAAAACTGAGGTCAATCTGCGATCTTGCCCGCGCCGGCAGCCGCGCCGCATCGATCCGGGGATTCACCCCCCCACTCAGCTGCTCCACATACATGCGAAACGCCCGCGCCGTAGGCACCCGCCCCGCCGAGGTGTGCGGCTGCTCCAGCAACCCCTCATCCGCCAGCTCCGCCATCTCGTTCCGCACCGTAGCCGAGCTAAGCCCCATGCCCTCACCGCTCTGCAAACGCGCAATCGTCCCCGAGCCCACCGGCTCACCCGTCTCGATATAGCTCTCAATAATGGCCGTCAGAATAGCTCTCTGCCGCGCCGTCACCCGCTCCGCATCCGCCATCCATCCCTCCAGATTTAAGCTTACGCCCACCGTCAAGCTTGCGAATGACCCAGCAAAAGAAAGGTATACACGTCACGAAGTGACCGCCCGCCGCGCAGGCGGTCCGTCCGGCAGGACACGCTGTTCACGAAATCTCCAACACATCCTCACTCGCAGCCGAAATCTCCCTAGCCTTCTCAGCAACTTTCCTGGCCACCTCATAAAAACCTTTAGCCAGCTTCGACTCCGGCCCCGCCAGCGACACTGGAATCCCCTTGTCCCCACCCTCGCGAATCTGAGGATCAAGCTCTACCGCGCCCAAAAACTCCAAACCAAACTGCGCCGCCGTCCGCTCCGTTCCACCCGCGCCAAATACGTCGATCACCTGCCCATTCGGCAGCGTCATCTGAGACATATTCTCCACCAGCCCAATCACCTCCACCTTCACCTGGTGAAACATCTCCAGCGCCTTCCGCGCATCCTGCAACGCCACGCCCGACCCCGTCGAAACCACAACCGCCCCGGTCAACGGAACCGTCTGCACGAGGGAAATCACCACATCGCCCGTCCCCGGCGGCAGATCGACAATCAGAAAATCCAGCTCTCCCCACTCCACCTGCTGCAGAAACTGCCGGATGATCTGGTGCAGCATCGGCCCGCGCATCACCATCGGCTTATCGCCCGGCGAGATCAACCCCACAGAAATAAACTTCACTCCGTGCGAAAGAATCGGCTCGATCCGGTTCTCGCCAACAATATTCGGCTGCCGCGAAACACCCAGCATCATCGGCACATTCGGCCCATAGATATCCGCATCAATCAGCCCGACCCGATATCCCAGCCTCCCCAGCGCCACCGCCAGATTCACCGCCACCGTGGTCTTCCCCACTCCACCCTTGCCGCTTCCAATCGCCACCACATGCGCAACTCCCGGCAACGGCTGCGGGCCTTGTGGAATCTGCGGCGCTCCGGCTCCCATATGTCCCATAACAACCTTCTTTCTATTGAACATCCTCAACCAATTGTCATTCTGAGCGGAGCGAAGAACCCCCGCATTTTGCTGGGCGTCGCCACAATTTCACTGGACTCCTCTCAAACATGCCAACCGCTTCCCAGCGAAGCCCGCATCTCCTTCTTCCTCTGCGTCTCTCCTCCGCGCATCTCTCTTCGCCGTCCCGCATCTTCAAACCTTCTCTTTTGATGCGCCGTCTCCGGCACAACCTGCGGCACCACCAGCCGATTTCCTTCGCGATCGACCGCAACAAACGTCAGATACGCCGAAGAAACATGCCGCAGCTTCTGCTCCCGCACATCCTCCACCATCACCCGTACCCCAACCTCCATCGACGTCCGAAAAGCCCGATTCACACTCGCCTTCAGAATCAACAGCTCCCCAACCCGCACCGGAGCGACAAAATCCAGATGGTCCATACTCGCCGTCACAGTAAACGCCCGGGCATGCCGGCTCGCCGCCATCGCCCCCACCAGGTCGATGTACTGCATCAGCCGCCCGCCAAATAAACTTCCAATTGCATTCGAGTCCGCCGGCAACACAATCTCGCTGCGCTCCGACTGCGACTCCGAAACCTTCCGTTCCGTAACCTGCTCATTCATTTCTCAAGTCTAAATCCCCGCCGCGCGATTCCCGTTGCGCGTGATCCACCACACACACACCGTCCACACCCACACTGCCGTCAGCCAGACCGCCGCATCCAACCAGAATGGCGAAGGAGTCCAGGGCGTCCATCATCGGAGCGATCATAGCCAACTTCGCGATCGCCGCCGCCAAACTGCTGGCCGCAATCCTCGGCGGAAGCTCTGCCATGCTCTCCGAA
>DATAVY010000227.1:0-6654 GCA_036267495.1 Edaphobacter sp. | reverse complement strand
CAGTGGATGCAGGAACAGTCACACTGCTCGGGGGCGGCGACCCCAAAACCTTCGAGCAATGTGCCCCTCTTTTCGAGTCCATTGCTCGGCAATGGTTCTTCATTGGACCAGGTTCTTCAGGAGTTCAAATGAAGCTGGTCGTCAATCTTCTCCTCGGCCTCGATATGCAAGCAATCGCCGAGGCCGTTTCGCTCGGTGAGCATCTTGAGATCGATCGAAATGTTCTGCTCGATGTCTTATCCAAGACCGCAGTGATCGCTCCGGCGATGGCGGGCAAGATCCGGAAGATCAAGGACAATGACTACTCTCCGGAGTTCCCGCTGCGTTTGATGAGCAAAGACATGGATCTGGTGATGGATGCAGCGAGGGCGTCTGGCGCGGATTTGCCCGCAGCCTCCGCCGCCCGATCCGTAATAACGTCCAATGTCTCCACGTGCGGCGAGCTGGACCTGTCCGCTATAACTCCGTTTGTCATTGGTCAAGGAACGAGGGTCAAGGTTTAGCTGGTATCGGGAGCCTCCACATGGCATCAATTGGGCGTGCCGATTCGAGCCGTTTATGACGGTTGGTGAATCAAACGGACATTGGGTTTGTTCTGGAGGATACTTTGGACCTGAAGCTCACCGATAAGGTCGTGTTGGTAACCGGATCGACGGCTGGGATTGGATTTGCGATTGCCCGTTCGCTTGCTACCGAAGGTGCGCAGGTTTATGTGAACGGACGCACGCAAAAACGCGTGGATGCGGCGGTGGCGGCGATCCGGTCGCACGCTGCAGCGATCAAAGTCGATGGTATTGTAGCGGACTTTTCCAGTTCCGCCGGAGCAGAGGCTGTGATTGCGAAGCTCCCAGCGGTGGATGTGCTGGTAAATAATGTGGGCATCTTCGAGCCGAAGCCGTTTCCCGAGATTCCCGATGCGGATTGGTACCGCTTCTTCGAGATCAACGTGATGAGTGGAGTGCGGCTCGCGCGACATTACCTTGCGGGAATGTTGAAGAAAAACTGGGGGCGCATTCTTTTCATTTCGAGCGAGTCGGCAATGCAGATTCCGCCAGAAATGGTGCACTACGGGATGACCAAGACAGCGCAAGTGGCCGTAGCGCGGGGCATTGCAGAGTCTGTGGCTGGGACCGGGGTAACGGTCAACAGTATTCTTGCCGGGCCGACCGAGTCCGAGGGTGTGGGCGCGTTTGTCGAGGCGATGGCGAAACAGCAGAATAAGTCAAAGCAAGCGATTGAGAAAGAGTTCTTCGAGCATGTGCGGCCTTCGTCCCTCCTCAAGCGCTTTGCTACTGTGGATGAAGTGGCGGCAATGGTGACATACGTGGCCAGCGAGCTTTCTTCGGCACCAACGGCGCCGCACTGCGGGTAGACGGCGGCGTGGTGAAGTCAATTCTCTGAGATGGAATTGATTTTTCGGGCTCCGCATAAGTCTACGGAGCGTCCCTCGTGTAGCCTCAGCAATCTCTGGCTTCTCGCTTGCACCTGTAGGAGAGAGAATTTCTCGAATGGAGGTCTTTATGGATCGCAGGGATTTCCTCAGGACGGCCAGCGTTGCTGCCGCGGGATCGGTTGCGCCTGCGGGCGCACAGAGCGGTCCGTCGTCTTCCACCACCCGCCGTCCTGAGTCTCCGAACATGATTTATCGTGAGCTTGGCCGCACGGGCGAACGCGTTTCCGCGATTGGAATGGGCGGCTACCACATAGGGAAACAGCAGGACCCTGACGAGAGCATTCGCTTGCTTCGCACCGGAATCGATCGCGGTATCACCTTCATGGATAACTGCTGGGACTATAACGGTGGAATAAGCGAAGTGAGAATGGGCCAGGCACTCCGCGACGGTTACCGGCAGAAGACCTTCCTGATGACAAAGATCGATGGTAGAGATAAGAACACCGCCGCCAGGCAGATTGAGCAATCTCTGGGACGCCTGCAGACGGATGTGATCGATCTCCTTCAATTCCACGAAGTCATTCGCCTCGACGATCCGGACGCGATCTTCGCTTCGGGCGGGGCCATCGAGGCCGTTCAGGCAGCAAAACAAGCCGGCAAGATCCGATTCATCGGCTTCACAGGGCACAAGGATCCCAGCGTGCATCTGCGCATGTTCGAGACTGCCGATCAACACGGTTTTCACTTCGATACTGTGCAGATGCCGATCAATGTCATGGATGCGCATTTCCGCTCGTTTCTGGCCGGGGTCGTCCCGGTGGCGCAGGAACATGGCACCGCAATTCTCGCCATGAAGACCTTCGGAGATCCCTATATCCTCCAAAGCAACACAGTGACTCCTCTGGAGGCTTTGCACTTCGGGCTGAACTCCGCGGCGACGGTTGTCATCACCGGGATCGACTCTCCGGCGATCCTCGATCAGGCGTTTCAGGCCGTCGAAAGCTTTCGGCCTCTGGACCGGCAGCAGGTCGATGCGATTCTTGCGAAGACTAAGGACGCCGCCATGACTGGGAAGTTCGAGCTTTTCAAGACCAGCTCGCATTACGACGGCACGATCAAGAATCCGTCCTGGCTCGGCTACACCAACGGCTGAACGAGATCGCTCAGGCCGCTTTGATTAGGGAGATAACTCGTCGGCATTGTCTCTACTTCAGCGAAACTGGAATGCTGTCATCCTTCCACGCGCAGATGCGTCGCGCCCAAATCGATGTCACCCCAGAAGTCGTCGGGCAAATTCACAACGATGGGTTCGGAAGTGCTGCGGACAACAATCCATTGAAATGGTTCCTCGTTCGACGGATTGATCTCCAGGTGCGGAAGCCACGCCGGGACAAAGAGAAAATCTCCGGCATTCAGCGTGGCGTTAAACTCTCCCCGCCCGCCCCACCGAACGTAAGAAGAGCCGCTAAGAACATAGGCGATCGTATGTTGTTCTCCATGGTGATGGATCCCGGTGCGGGCCCCAGGTTCAACCAGAAAGAGTCCTCCCCACATAGGGGATTCAATGCCGGCTCCTGGGTAGATAGCAGCAAAACGCTGGGATCCGGGCGTTTGAGCAGTCGCGGAGTCTAACTGGTCAGAACGAACCACACGAATAGATTGATACTGCATGAAATCTCCTCGGGTGTTGGTTCCACCCCCATCCACCTCCTCGGTTACAAAGACGTGGACTCATTTACCGATGTAGGTGACGTGCCAGACAGAGCGAGTGCCATCGTCCGTAACGAACATACTGCCGTCCTTGCCGATGGCCACACCCACAGGCCGACCCCAGACCTGGCCATCTTTCGTGACGAAGCCGGTGAGGAAGTCTTCATAGCTCCCCTCGGCATGGCCGTCGTGCATGGGAACACGGATGACTTCGTAGCCGGCGCGGTTCAAACGATTCCAGGAGCCGTGTTCAGCGGCGAAGGCGTCGCCATCATATTGCCTGGGGAACTCGCCCGCGGAAGGATAGAAGGTCATTTCAAGCGAAGCCATATGGGGTTGAACGAGGACGTCGGGTGTTATCACCTTGGAGGCAAGATCGACCCGCTTGCAGGACTTGGCCTGGTCCGGAGTGAGCGCAGGGGCCTGCGGATTCGGACCTGTCCCATTGGCGCAAGGCTCCGGCAGGCGCGGATCCTGGTGGCCGCCCATGTAATACCAGGGCCAGCCGTAGAATCCGCCTTCCTTGATGGAGGTGACATAGTCGGGGACAAGATGGTTGCCCAGGTTATCGCGCTCATTGGTGGAGCACCAGAGTTGGCCCGTAATCCGATTGATGGCTTCGCCGACACAGTTGCGAATGCCGGAAGCATAGACCTCGATGAACTTGCCTTCCGGCGTGAATTCCAGGACGTCGGCGCGATGGAACTCCTTCGGGTGGGTGTCGGGATCGTCGACATTGGAGCCGGAGCCCACGGATACGAGCATGTGACGGGCGTCTTCGGTGAAGACGACGTCGCGAGTCCAGTGACCTCCGCCGGTGAGCTGGGCGTAACCGGGAATATTGGGAACGATTGTCTCGGCCGGCCCGGTGGCGTGGAGATCGCCGGAATGATAAGGAATGCGCTGTATGGTCGTGGCGTTTCCGACGTAAACGTACCTGGGGTTGCCCGCTGGATAAAAGGCGATGCCGAAAGGGTGGTCTAGGCCGGTTGCGAACTTTTCAATATGCGCGGCTTTGCCGTCGGGGCCGACGCCGCGAAGGATGAAGATGGTCCCCGCGCCGGAGTCAGCAAGGAAAAGATCGCCATTCGGTGCAGTACGAATGAGCCGGGGCATGGTGAACGTTCCCCCGCTAAGAGCCATCACCTCCTTGTTATCCGCTCGCTGCATAGGCGCGGTGTCACCGCCTGCATAAAGGGTGACTTTGAAACCGGCGGGAGCGATAGGCCACGCGTCGACGGGACGGCGAACGACGTGCGGAGTGTTGTTGACGGCTTCGTCGGGCTTGGGTTCGGGCAGGTCGGCGAGAGTGATCTTGCGGCGCACGCCGGGCCGCTGCTGGTTCCAATCGGCGAACGCGGACTGGCCGGTGATGGTCTGTTGCGCGGGCATGGCCGCAGGGATAAGCATCGCAATTACGGCGAGAACGACAGTGGATGCAAATCGCATCGTGAATCTCCTCAGGGTTGAAAAGCACTAGATTCCTTATTGCGCGGCCGCTGCACGCTCATCAAAATGGCGATAGCTCCGGCCGCGTCGATTCATTGTTCGCACACTTTGCTCGGTGGCGTTTGCTACGCTACCCCCTCGCGGGCGCCCTTCCAAAGGTCAATCGAACCTTCTTGTGCGTAGAGATCGATCTCCGTCAACTCTGCTTCCGTAAATTGGAGATGATTCAGCGCATCGAGCGAGTTATCGAGCTGCTCCACATTACGCGCTCCAATCAGAGCAGACGTGATTCTCTCGTCGCGCAGAACCCACGCAATCGCCATCTGCGCCAGCGACTGTCCGCGCTCTTGCGCAATTTCGTTTAGCGCCCGCACCCTCTTCAGATTGTCCTCGTTCAGGAAGTCTTTTTGGAACCACAGACCGTCATTTGCGCGCGAACTCTGGGGAACGCCATTTAGATACTTATTCGTCAATAATCCCTGGGCGAGCGGGGAGAACGCAATGCAGCCGACGCCAAGTTCCTCCAGAGTGCCGAGGAGCTCTTTCTCCACCCACCGATTCAGCATTGAGTATGACGGCTGATGGATGAACAGCGGGACACCTTCGTTCTTCAGAATCTTTGCAGCTTCGCGCGTCCGCTCCGGGCCATACGAGGAAATACCAACATACAAAGCCTTACCTTGCCGCACTGCCTGCACCAGCGCACCCATGGTTTCTTCCAGCGGAACATCCATAGTCGGCCGGTGGGAGTAAAAGATGTCGACATACTCGAGTCCCATGCGAGCCAAACTATCATCGAGCGACGCGAGCAGATATTTGCGCGAACCACCGTCGCCATAGGGTCCCGGCCACATATCCCATCCGGCTTTTGTCGAAATCAGGAGTTGATTCCTGTAGCTGCGAAGATCCTTCCGCAGGATTTCACCGAAGTTCTCCTCGGCAGAACCGTACGGGGGCCCATAGTTATTCGCCAGATCGAAATGCGTCACGCCCCGGTCGAATGCTCGCCGCACAACTGCTCGACCCGTCTCGAAAACATTGGCGCCTCCGAAGTTTTGCCACAGTCCAAGCGAAATCCGGGGTAACACAATCCCAGATCGTCCACTCCTGCTAAACTGTGCTCCGTCATACCGTTTCGCATTTGCTATGTAACTCATCTGGGTAATCCTCTCCTTTTTAAAGTTTGCTCATCATGCGTTTCAACTGCGCACGCGCCCGCCACAAACGGGCCTTCATTGTTGCGACCGGAACATTCTGCAGCTGCGCTGCCTCGCGTACGCTCAGCCCATCAATATAGCGCAACTGAATTGCCCGTCGCAGAGAAGGCGAAAGCACCGATAAGAACTGCATCAGGAAACCATACGACTCCGAACTGGAGCACACGTCTTCAGGATTTGGCCTGGCATCCGCCAATGTGTCGGACAGAAAGTAGTCTTGCTCTTCATTCAATTGTTCATTCAAAGATGCGTGGGGCTGGTGCGACCTTCTGCGCAATTGGGTCAGAGCGCTATTCGTAACGATAGTGGTTAGCCAGGTCGTCATCTTTGCTGTTCCCTTGAACTGATCCAAGTGCTTGTACGCGGACAAGAGTGCATCCTGCACCGCATCCTCAGCATCGTGTGGGTTTTCCACATAGCGATAGGCCCTTCTGTAGAGCGCGGGCAGATAACGCGAAACAGCGTCTTGGAGTTGCGTTGCGTGTTGTTTGCAAATGTGGGCGACGGCGTTTCGTTCACCCGCGATGTACGCTGGTTGCGCTTGCATCGTGTCTATGCCTCTCTGCTTACGCTTAGTTGCACGGCAGTTGCCAAACATCCAGACACTGGCTTGCTACGCAGTTTCAGCCCTATGCCACAATCAGGGGGAGGGTGGGGTCTCTGCGGATCTCGCCTCGCGCGTCGAGCATTCGACTCGGCGTCTGCAGTCTGACAGGCCTCGGTAGCGCTGCGGCGTTCTAGTGTTCCACCCTGAAGCGATAAGTGAATCCAAGATAGGCATAGGTCAGCGGTACGCCATGATTCTCGCTCGTCATTAGTTCGCCGGGGAAGAAGTGACCAACACCAATATTGGTGACGAACGATTTGTGGTAAATGTACTTCGCC
>DATAVY010000226.1:0-2853 GCA_036267495.1 Edaphobacter sp. | reverse complement strand
TCCGGCCTGCGGCGGGAGGTCGGACCGAAGCTCTCGCATGGGCGTGGGCGGCTCTTCCGTGATCGCACGTAACACCGCGAGGCTGCTGTTTCCTCGAAACGGTGTTCGGCCTGTGAGCAGCTCGTAGTACAGAACGCCCAGGCTCCACAGGTCTGTGCGCTCGTCCACACTCTTTCCATGAATCTGTTCAGGAGACATATACAGAGGAGTTCCGATGAGTCCGCGTGTCTCCACAAACGAAAGTGTTGCATCTGTTCCCAAGGGGGCGAGAAGCTTGGCAAGACCGAAGTCCAGAACCTTGACTCGGCCTTTTGACGTGACCATGACGTTGGCGGGCTTCAGGTCGCGGTGGATCACGCCCTGTTCATGCGCCTCCTGCAGCGCTTCCGCAATCTGCAGCGCGATCGACGTCGCCTCTTTCACCGAGAGCGGACCGGACTTTATTTTTGAAGCGAGAGACTCTCCCTGGACGCACTCCATGACGATGTAGTCGATGCCATCCTGCTGGCCGACATCGTAGACCGATGCAATATGCGGATGATTCAGCTTCGCAAGCGCCAAAGCCTCTCTGCGGAAATGCCGTCGTGCCTCCTCTCCGAGGAGGACGCCCGGTGCGAGAATCTTGATAGCGATTGCCCGTTCCAGCCTCTCGTCTCGCGCGCGATACACCACCCCCATGCCCCCGGAGCCCAGCGGCTCCACGATGGAATAGCGCCCCAGTCTTGTTCCGGCCGGCAGAAGAGTCTGCCCCGCGGAGCTGCTCGAAGAAAACTCTGCAGCGGGCGACAAAAATGGCTCTGCCAGAAAACTGTTCAGGCGATCGTGCTCGCTGAGCAGGGTTTCCACCGTCTGGCGCAGCGAGGGCGTATCCTTGCAGGCGCGGTCCAGGAAGGCGGACCGTTGCGCAGGGGTCAGCTCAAGAGCTTCCCCGAAGATCTGCTCCGCTATGGACGCCGGCTCGTTTGTCATCTTCGATGTGAACGCAGGCTTGGCCACAGTTCACTACATCTGTGACCCGGCCAAAGTGGATGAGCTTCAGGATCAAACTGTGCGGGAGCCGGATGGGGCTTTCTGTCGGGCAGATATCCCACGCTAACAAGCGCCATCGCTTCTCAAGTCGCAACGATAATAGCATGGCAATCAGGAGGGCAGCCCCATGGAATACGGGTGCGGAGAGGTAACGCAGCTTCTGGAAGCCATGCACGAGGGCGATCTGGGAGCGGCCGAGAAGCTGCTGCCGCTTGTCTACACGGAGCTGCATCGTCTGGCAAAGGCGTATATGCGACGCGAGCGGCCGGACCACACCCTGCAGGCGACCGCGCTGATCAATGAGGCCTATCTGCGCCTGCTCGGAGAAGATGTTGGCTGGAAGAACCGCGCGCACTTCATCGGCGTGGCCGCACATGTCATGCGGCGCGTCCTCGTCGATTACGCGAGAGCCCATAACGCGGATCGACGAGCGGGAGGATTGAAACGGGTTGAGCTGCAGGAAGATTTGGTCATCTCGCCCGAGCGGCTCGATGAAGTAACTCTTCTGGACGACGCCATGACCCGGCTCGCCCTTAGCAACCCGCGTCAGGCAAAGGTAGTGGAGCTGCGCTACTTTGGCGGCCTCTCCGTCGAGCAGATTGCGCAAGTCCTGGAGATTGCGCCTCGCTCCGTGAAGCGTGACTGGTCCCTCGCCCGGATCTGGCTATTCCGGGAGCTCCGGCCGCAAGCGGCGCCGCCGAACGAAAAATAATTGTGAAAGAGATGGCCCTTTTGGCGACGCGGCAGCGCGTTAGTAAGTGAAGGCGATCACTGAGACGCCTTCCCAGGAGGAATCGCCATGAACACCCTTTCACAATGGACTCATCGCACGATTGCCGTTGTCGCCCTTGCCGCCGCTTGCCTGTCACCGTCGCTCCATGCGCAGAATAGCGGCGATTCTGCCAGGGTGAAGATTCCGTTCGCCTTCGACTACGGCACGCGACACTTCTCGCCGGGCATCTACACACTGGATATGCTGAATCCGAACGTCATGATGGTTCGGGGAACTTCGGCCAATGCGATTTCGGCCAATGCGATATCGATGGTGCAGGAGGAGATAACCTCGCGCCCACCGGCAACGAGCAAAGTGGTCTTTCTTAAGTACAGCGATCACTATGTTCTTGCTGAGGTCTGGGTTGCGGGAAACGAGAGCTATCTCCACGCCCTTCGATCAAAGACCCAGAAACGGTCCGACATCGGAGCAAATCGGGCTATCGCCAGCCGCGTTGAGGTGGCGATGCTGGAGCAGCCTGTTTCACGACCAAGGTGACCCAACCGCGCCACTACCTATAGGTGAGCAGGGACTACTCGGAAACGACCGGGCCCTGCTCATCTGAATCGGGAATCCAGAATGCCGCTATTGCCTCATTGTTGTCTGACAGGCTGGTGATTCACCGGCAGCTTCTGCACTCGGTTGAAAGGCAGAACCGTAACGAACGAGATCGATTCGTGGGCCTGACAATTCAGCTTCGACACGTCCTGGGGTTACGTGTTTGATCTCCAAGGCTAAACATCACGAGAAAGATCAAAGATCTTCCGGTGACCACGAAGCGGCTGACGGTATTCGACGTCCGGAACGACGAGAAGCGCGCCAGGCACCCAACCCAATGGCGACGCTTATCCGCGATATAGATTCCACGCGCCGGTACGACTCATATACCTTTGCCGTTTTCATGGCCCGGGGCATGGCGGCGAAATGCCGTTTGACAATTTGACATCTCGAGAGTAAAAAGTTGTCGTAAGCGATAGACAAACGATTGTTTCAATAACTATGCGACTACTGCCTCTCAAGCATGCTTTCTTCGCGCAGCGTGGACCGTCCGC
>DATAVY010000225.1:0-7746 GCA_036267495.1 Edaphobacter sp. | reverse complement strand
ACACGGCGCCACCGCCATTCGGTCCACCCACCGATGAGACGCCATACAGGTTGCCATGGCTATCGAAGATCAATCCTCCGGCGAGTTCGTATCCGTCTTCAAGCTCGTCAAAGCTGTGAAGCGTGATTTCGCTCCAGCCGTCGGCCTGAAGTTCATAGACGGCACCGACACCGTCCTGCCCGCCCAGAAACGTCGTGCCATAAAGATTTCCGGAGCCGTCCAAGACCACTCCCGCGTAAGGATATTGGCCGTCTACCGCAGTCGCGCCAAAGCTGTGCAGAACCGTCTTGCTCCACACGCCATGGGAGGAACTCAGCTTGTAGACGGTCCCCTCGCCATTTATGCCGCCATACATCGTTGTGCCATAAATGTTGCCGGCGCGGTCGAAGGCCAAGTCACCGTAGCCCGGATTTAGTCCGTCCGCCCCGCCCGTGAAGGAATACAGCACGGTCTCTCGCCACGAGCAGAATGTCGCTTTGCAAATGGTTGCCGGCGGTTGCAGACTGAACACAACGCCGTTGTTGAACGCACCGCCGAAGCTGGTCGTTCCGTAGAGTCGCCCGTCGGGTCCGAATGTAACGCGACCCAATGGCTCGGAGCCGTCCGAATCGTTGAAAAGATAGAGCGGAGTGAAAGTCCAGCTCGAGTTTTTGTGGGTTAGCTTGTAGACCGTCCCGCAGCCGTTGAAACAATTGCCTACGGTGTGTCCGCCCAGGCTCGCGGTCCCATAAAGATTTCTGCCCTGATCCATGGTCACGCCCGCCGTCGGAGAGCTCCCGTCAGAACCCGTGAAATTGTGCACAAGGGTGAAGGTTTGCGCCTGCGCCGGCAGGGTGATCATAAGAACCGAAACGTGTAGAGTTGCGAACGCAATCCACTTGAAGTGTCGCAGCATACTTGTAAACTCTCCGGATCGTGAATGACTTCTCGTGCCGCGATCTTGGAACGAACGCCTGCAGCGCAGACATTCGTGCCCGGCGACTCCGCTTTTCGGTCGCACCCTAGCCTCCTGCTCAAGGCGAGTCAACTTATTTTTGGATTACGGTTTAATGCATTGAAACTATGGGATTTAGAAACAGTGAATGAAGCGGCCGCAGATGACAAGTTGTCGGTTCGCATATGGTAAAACTCTATCTTGAGGACGCAACAAGCATTCCGAATGGGCGGCCTTCCGCCTGTCGAATAGTACCCCTTCATACTTGTTGGGCTGCCGTCGTCCTGGAGTGGTTCTTTCCTTCACCGGCAGATGAAAGCCAGTCTCGGAGTGCAGCTATCAACTCCCAGCGATGGAAAAGACCGCACTTAAAGTGACCGTTAGCGGAAGTAGACTCTCCTTCACCACTTCCGCCGCGTTCGCCCAATGAGCCCCCCTTTCCCAGAGGGAGCCCCGCGCGTCGCTCGCATATATCCCAGGCGAAGCTTACGTCCTGAAGCACAAAGCCAAAGAACAGCCGCCCATGGGCGTGCGCTGCTCTGCATTCCAGGGGTTCGGTACAAGAATTAAGGGTAGTGACGCGGTTAGAAAATTAGAAGGGACTCGTGGGACCGAGTCCCTAATCGGCCCAGACACGGCCTTACTGCAGACGAAGTGTGATCTTGAGTGTGTTGGAGCATTCGTGTCGCGACTCCCACTTCCTTAGTGAGCCGTCGCAAACACTCACGAATTGTACTGCTCCACAATCGCTACAGGTGGACTTTATGACTAATCGTCCGTCCGCGTCGTAAGCTGGAGCATTCGCGAAGCTGTGATTGGGTTGTTGCATGAAGTAGGAATACTCCCATGCGTTAGGGCTGGCAATACCACATTGGCGTGATGAGCATCATCGTCCCGCTGCGCACGCTCCTTCAAATTAGGGGCATTAGAAGCTTCTTGATCAACTCCAGATTCGTCTGAAGTCGCGCCGCATCGCCCTGCGAAAAGTGAAGGTGGGCTTGGTAGCGGGCGTCATGGCATTCATTCTTAAGTTCGCGGTAGTCGTCGTATATAGCCTTTAGGACAGGATCTCCCTGAACATTGCTGTCCCGCACGTTATGATTTCTGGAATGGATCGCCGGTTTGTGAGTTGCGAGATAGGCTTCGACGTAGTGTACGGCAGCGTAGAATGTTCCTGTCACCGCCCAGTCCCAAAATGGATTTTGGAGGGTCGTAACAAAAAATTCGTTATTCGCAGCCTTAGCCTTGTGGTCGCTCGTGTTTGACACAGTCGGTTCTACCGCCTGCTGTAGGAAGGTCTATCGGCGCAATCCACTACGTCGTGCAGATGATGGTTGTCGCGAGCAAGAATATGAAAATCAAACTCGCTCTGAGGATGAGCATCGATTATCGCCCTCTCTCGTTCGTGAACCCTTTTGCGTAGTTCTGGGCTACGCTCGTTCACGACCGTGAGTACGCGAAACAGGCTGTGCTCTCTGGCAACGAACACTCTCTCGACTGCATCAACGAGGCTAAGTTCAAGCCAAATGAAGTCTTCGGGTTTAACAACGTAAGTTCCAGGTTTCGCCTTCACCAAAACCTGCGAATCGTTGTGCACCTTGCTCACTGAGTTCACGGCCGGAGTATTGCTAGCGCACACCCCTGAATCCGACTGAATGCTGACCTTGTCATCGCTGTTGGCGCACAGCATATTTTTATTCCTTCTTTCTCAGCGTTTCGGGAGCACCAGCATTTTCCAGCGCACGGCCTGTCCCATAGCTGATTGCAGGATTGTTGCAGTGCCCCTGATTGTTGCTGCCGAAAGGCCCTTCTTAAGGAGATCGGCGTACAGGGATTGGAGGTCGAATGCGGTGATCGATCCGACCGGACGTGTTCCCAGTGTCGGACGGATGTAAAGACGAAGCGATGACTCGTATCCGTCGTACGTGCGGGGACGCAACCGTGGGTGTGCTACCGTCGTTAGCCATTGATCCAGGAAGTCGTTCAGGTGCATCGCCGCAGCTTGCGGTAACTGACCGATCTGGCGCTCCTGTAACCTCCGCGATAGATACAGCTGTGCGTCACGCATGGAGCCGTGGATGGTTTTGTTGTTGTACTTTCTTGTATTCGACCGCTGGTCGCGGCCGATGGAAATGCGGACCAGCCACGTGCTCTGCAACGGAATCATTTTCGCTGGGGCGTGGATTCACAACCAGTCACTCCCGAGTCCCGCGACGCGGGACGGCGACATGATAGCCCAGCATGAAGCGAGCCGAAGCGAGCGCAATGCTGGGTACGCACCCCCACCACACCTGAGTCCCTTCAGGGGTAACAATTTACTTGACTCGTCCACCTTTCCCGCGTAAGATTCTGCTTGTAGGTGAGGCTAGCCATGAAAGAACCAAAGAGCCTTCAAGAAGCAATCATCTTCTTCTCGAATCCCGATAACTGCGTTGACTATCTCGCAATTCGCCGCTGGGCGAATGGCAAGGTTCTGTGTCCTACCTGTGGTTCGGATAGCGTCAAGTACAGCGAGAAGCGCCGCACTTGGCAGTGTGGAAGTCACCACTCTAAGCGCGAGTTTTCCATCAAGGTCGGAACTGTGATGGAAGATTCCGCAATCGGTCTCGACAAGTGGCTCACTGTGATGTGGCTCGTCACCAACTGCAAGAACGGAGTCAGTAGCTACGAGATTGCGCGCGACGTGAAGGTTACTCAGAAGTCGGCATGGTTCATGCTTCACCGCATCCGCCTCGCAATGCAGAACGAATCCGTTGGGCAGATGGGTGAAGGTGGAGGAACTGTCGAAGTAGATGAGACCTTTGTTGGTGGTCGTCTCGCCAACATGCACAAGAGTAAGCGCGCAAAGATGGCAGAGATCAAAGGGCGCGCACTCAAGGGCGATCACATGAACAAGACCATCGTTATGGGAATTCTTGACCGCTCTCTTCGTGAGGTTCGTGCAAAGGTTATTCCCAATGTGCGCCGCGATACCCTGCAAGGGGAAATCCTGCGGGAAGTCTGCCGCGAATCTCGCGTCTACACCGACGAGTGGGTTGGCTACAAGAGCCTTCCTGAGCAGAACTTCGTGCATGAGATCGTCAACCATGTCGAGAGCTACGTTAACGGCCAAGTTCACACCAACGGAATTGAAAATTTCTGGTCACTGTTGAAGCGCACTCTCAAGGGAACCTATGTCGCCGTTGAACCATTTCATCTTCAACGCTACGTTGATGAGCAAATGTTCCGCTTCAACAACCGTGCGACAAAAGACAACCCCCTTACCGATAGCGACCGCTTTAGCCTCGCCGTTCGCAAGATAATCGGCAAGCGCCTCACGTTTGCCGAATTGACTGGCAAGGTGGGAACCGCCGAGGCTTTCTAACCCTTATCGGACTAAGCGCGGGAAGCGGGCGAAGTCTTAACCCGCTTTTTTATTCGCCTCTGTCGCTTCCACTCCTTCTCTCTTCTGACCAACTCATCATGCGAAACAGATAAGACCCTGCGTACAGTGGCATCGAATTTTTGGAACTCTGTTGGTTCTTTACTCATGGAATCACCGCTGCCCTATCAAGATATTCTGCTGACCAAAAGGTCGGTTGGTGTATCTGTCGCTTCGTAAGAGCCGTATATAAACCCGTGGCCGCATAATCGGGAGCACTGAGTCTCTTGACCATGAGCGACCTTGCTTCAAAGGCAATCATATCGGCCATTTGCAATGCCGGATACGCGCTATCGTCGCCAAAGGTAATGGCTGTCACCCGGTCATTAACTCGCGGGAATTTTGTCTTTAGGGCGTCTAAAAGATCGTAACAATCCTTTGCGTACTGGGGGTCATCGTCCACCACCAGCGATACCGTAGATTTCTTATCGACACGGTCTATTTTGTCCAAACTGTTCATGATTAGCGTGTACAGGCCAAGGAATAGCGGGTCTTGCATGTTGTCTCTCCATGGAGAGGATGGCATTTTTCTGAAGTGATTCGAGTCAACCACGCATCCGACACACGCCAATCGAGAATCGTCCAGAATTGTCGAGAAGTCCATCAGCATTGCATCGCGACGACCCTCCCATCCCTTCCCAGACTTAGCTCTCAGCCTCTCCCATTCGCCGCTCTTGTCGCGCTCGGGATTCATCACAAGTCGCATATGTATAGGAGGCGCTTCCCATGAAAATCGGCAAGTGTCCCACTCAGACATCACCCTCGAAAATTCTTCGGCATGACCTACGTACCCGCAGAACGACGTGAAGTCGGAGATGGCTAGTTTCCCGCTCTCGTCTCCGTAAATGTAAAAGTGAGCCATGAACTCTCCTAGGTCAGGCGGAGATGGCAAAGAGTAGCGCCATCCCCGACCACCTTCCTTTTCGGGGTCTTGCACGATGAATCTCCTTTCGTGAGATCATCGGCATATAACTGAATCTAAACCCGTGGACGGGTCAAGTCAATTATTGCCCCTTCAGGGACGGCAGGTGAACCCGAGGGTTTTAACCCTCGGGGTTTCGCGGAGATCAGGTTGAGGCTGGGAGCCGCAACCAACATGCTTTGGCCGATGGCTCCTAGCTGACGGCCGACAGCGAAACCAGAGTAGGGGTCCTTCGACTCCGCATTCGCAAACGCGAATGCTGCGCTCAGGATGACACGAGTTTGATTTGGCTCACGGCTCACGGCTCAGGGCTGACTGCTAATTGCGATTTTGCGAGGTTTGCATGCGTGACGTTGTAATCGTATCTGCCGTCCGGACGCCGGTTGGCAAGGCTTATAAAGGAACTTTGCGGGCGACGCGGCCTGACGATCTGGCGGCCACCGCCATCAAGGGCGCGCTGGAGCGCGTGCCGCAGCTCGACCCCAGGGAGATTGAGGACGTCATCCTGGGCTGCGCCATGCCTGAGGCGGAACAGGGCATGAACGTCGCCCGCATCGCATCGCTGCGCGCGGGCCTGCCGGTCGAAGTTTCGGCGATGACCATCAATCGCTTCTGCTCTTCGGGGTTGCAGGCCATCGCCATGGCAGCCGAACGCATCATGGCGGGCGGCGCCGAGATCGTCGTCGCCGGCGGCGTCGAATCGATGACCATGATCCCCATGGGCGGCAACAAAGTTTCGGCGAACCCCTGGCTGGTCTCGAACTATCCCGACGCTTACCTCTCGATGGGCCTCACGGCCGAGCGTGTTGGCAAACGTTTCAACATCACGCGTGAGATGCAGGACGAATTCTCGGTGCAGAGTCACAAGAAAGCGATCGCGGCTATCGAGGCCGGCAAGTTCGACGAAGAACTCGTCCCCGTGCCGGTCAGCTTCACCATGCCCAACGGCAGCAAACCAAAGCGCACCGACATCGTCTTTAAAATAGACGAGGGCCCGCGCGCGGACACCTCGCTCGAAGCGCTGCTGGCATTGAAGCCGGCATTCCATGCCAGAGGTACGGTGACGGCCGGCAACTCGTCGCAGATGTCGGACGGCGCGGCAGCCGCCGTTGTTATGTCGGCCGAACGCGCGCAGGCGCTGGGATTAAAGCCGCTGGCGCGTTACGTCGCCTATGCCACAGCGGGGTACAAGCCGGAAGAGATGGGACTGGGGCCGGTCTTCGCGATTCCGAAAGCGTTGAAGATGGCCGGGCTGAAGCTCGAAGACATCGACCTGATCGAGCTGAATGAGGCCTTCGCAGCGCAGTCGCTGGCGGTAATCCAGGAAGCGAAGCTGGATCCATCACGCATCAACGTCAACGGAGGAGCGATCGCGCTCGGGCATCCGCTGGGCTGTACCGGCGCCAAGCTCACGGCCAGCATCCTACGCGAGTTGAAGCGCCGCAACGGACGTTACGGCATGGTGACCATGTGCGTCGGCGGCGGCATGGGCGCGGCCGGCATTTTCGAGAATTTGCAGTAAGCAATTAACCACAGGGACACAGAGGCACAGAGGAAGCTTGAAGAACTAAGAAAATCGAGTTGGCCCGCTCAAGTTCCTCGGTTTTGAAATGAGAATTCTCTGTGGCCTCTGTGTCTCTGTGGTGAAAAGGCTTCTCGCGATAAGGAAGGGTTCATGGCAACGACGACCGCAGCTCCGAAAACGAAAACCACGGGCGGAAGTTTTCTGCTCGAAGATCACAACCTCGATAATGTTTTCACTCCCGAAGACTTCAACGAAGACCAGCTAATGATCGCCAAGCTGGCCGACGAGTTCGCGGTGAACGAAGTTCTGCCGGCGGTCGAAAAAATCGAGCACAAGGAATGGAACGTCACCCGCGAGCTGCTGAAAAAGTCCGCCGAGATGGGCCTGACCAACGCCGACGTTCCCGCCGAATACGGCGGCTCCGAGATGGACAAGGTTTCGTCGGCCATCATCGCCGAGTACATGGCGAAGTGCGGCAGCTTTGTCGTCTCCATGGGCGGACACTCCGGCATCGGCACCCTGCCCATCGTGTTCTTCGGCAGCGAAGAGCAGAAGAAGAAATATCTGCCTAAACTTGCATCGGCCGAGATGATCGGCGCCTACGCGCTGTCGGAAGGCACCAGCGGTTCGGACGCGCTGAACAGCCGCACCAAGGCAGTGCTCTCGCCCGATGGCAAGCATTACATCCTCAACGGCGAGAAGATGTGGATTACCAACGCCCACTTTGCCGACCTGTTCACCGTGTTCGCAAAGGTCGACGGCGAGAAGTTTACCGCCTTCCTGATCGAAAAAGATTTTCCCGGCTTCTCGGTGGGCGCCGAAGAAAAGAAGATGGGCATCCGCGGCTCGTCCACTGCCCCGCTCATCCTCAATGACTGCAAGGTGCCGGTGGAGAACGTGCTCGGCGAAATCGGCAAGGGACACATCATCGCCTTCAATATCCT
>DATAVY010000224.1:0-11897 GCA_036267495.1 Edaphobacter sp. | reverse complement strand
GCTTCAGGGAGGCTTGGGCTGGCGGTCACTTCAAAGCGGCCATGGATTTCGGCGGCGGGGATGTCACGCTCGGAAAGAGTGGATTGAACCTCGAGGGCATTGACGACGAGGAGATTGCGGGAGTCGGTGCCGCCGGCGGGGGTTGCGGTGGAAGGCGGGCTCGGCGGAGCACTGGCGGCGAGTTTAGGAGCGGACGGCCTGGTCGCCGCGGGCGGCGGTGTGGGCGGCTTGGGAGGCTGGAATGTGCGGCCGGTGGTGGTGTAGGCGGGAATCTTTGGCGAATCGGCGAGTTCGGTCGCGGAGGTGAGTGGAACAGTCTCAACGTTCGCCGGTTGGACTTTGGGCGGGGTGGGTCGAGGTACGGGCGTTGGCGTGGGCGGAGCGATGGGTTTTACCACGGCGCTCAACGCGGGCGCAGTCAACGAGGGCGCACGTTGCGCCGCCGCCATGCGAATCATGCTGGGAACGGGAAGGGTTTTGGCTAAAAGCGGTGGGTGCGGAATATCAGGCTGCAGGATGGTCTGGACGGGATTGGTCGCGTCGGGTGTGTTGGAGATGATGTGTTGCCGGCGCTGATGAATGAGCGGCATGGAGGAGGCGCTGGAGGCGGCATTACGGCCCGGCGCTGAACGCAATGAAGCGGAGGCGGGCGATGAGGCTGAGGCAGAAGAAGATTGCAGCTCGGGAAGTATCGGTGCGTCGTCCTCGTCGCGTTGGAGATCGATGCGCTGAGTTAGCTGACGAAGGTGCTGTGGGCCGTCGATGGTCACGGGTGCCAGGCCGAGTAGAAGGACCACGACGATGACGACGATGTGCACGGAGGTGGAGGAGGGGAGCGAGCGCGCCGACAAGCCCGTGGTGTCCGCCAGCGTTGGGGTGGAGAGGATCGGACGTGGGCTGTCTAGAGGCACAGGAGTGGTCCGGCTGTGAGCGTACTGGCCGATGCGGGGCGAAGTGAGGATGACAGGAACGTGTGACGCGGAACGGCGGAGTCTCCGTCGGTATCGTTGGATCTCCGTGAAGAATTAAACGCTCGTGCAGGCTTCGAGCGTAAAGCGAGACTCAGGACGGAGAGGTGCCAGAGACTCCACGTGCTGAGCGCCAGCGGCAGAAGAGGGGGCGTGACCAACGCGATCCAAAACGAGTGATGGCCTAGCTTACTTCCGCGGCGGCGATGGGCAATCCAAGGCATTGCACAGGCCTCGCAGATAAGGGAGCTTGCAGATGAGGTAAAGTCTAGTCCCGCGAGAGGGAATGTCAACGAAAAAGGCGGTCAAAAGGAGCCTTGTAACAAGGGCGGGGTGAATCGTGTGGAGACTCATGCCGGGAATTGCTGATTGGTTATAGGTTTGCGAGTAACTCGGGAGAGCGGGACGGGCAAAATACTGTTGTTCCGGGGTAGGTGGCAGCTTAGAATTCCGGTACGCGGCGGAAGTAGACGGAGCAGGACGGGCGCCTTTTCTTCTGTGCGCGGCGAGGAATCAATGAGCTCCGTTGCGAGCGTAACTGTAACTCCTGAGAAGGTAGCTCCAGTGGGCCGACTATGGTGCCCGTTTCATGTGACGGTTGCAGCGACGATTGCGCTGTTTACCTTTTTCTTTTGCGGGCGGTCGATTGCAGATCCTGACATCTGGTGGCATTTGAGGAATGCGCAGATCCTGGTGCAGCAGCATCACTGGGTTCGCGTGGATCAGTTTTCGTATACGGTCACGGGTACCCCGTGGGTGAACTCGGAGTGGCTTTCAGAGCTGGTGTTCTATGGCATCTGGAAGATTCATGGAGTCGCGGCGCTGTTCTTCGGCTATGTGGCGATCGTTGAGCTGATGATGATTGGGATACTCATGCTTGCGTATCGCGCGAGCGAGTCGATCAAGGCGTCGGCCGTAGCCACGGGCGTGGCAGTGGTGTTCGCGGTGGTGAACTTTGGCCCGAGGACGATTCTGCTGGGATGGGCGTGCCTGCTGGCGCTGATGTTTGTGCTGTGGAAGCTGATGAAGGATGGCGATGCGCCGCTGTGGACGGTGCCGCTGATTTTTTTGCTGTGGGTGAATCTGCACGGGTCCTGGCTGATTGGGTTGATTGTGTTCGGGATCGTGGTGGGGAGCGGGTTTGTCTCGGGCAAGTGGGGCAAGGTGGTTGCGGAGAAATGGACGCCTGGAGTGCGTCGCAAGCTGATGGTTACAGCGGCCGCGATTGTGCCCGTGCTGTTTGTGAATCCGTATGGCTATAAAGGGGCCATTTATCCGTTCGATCTTGCGTTCCGGCAGAAGCTGAATGTGTCGCATGTGGTGGAGTGGGCTTCAATAAATTTCCATGAGCCTCGGGGCAAGATTGTGTACGGGCTGTTGCTCGCGCTCTTTCTGCTGGCGCTGTCGGGGCGGCGGCAGTGGAAGCTTGCGGAGGTCGGAATGGTGGCCTTCGGCCTGTATATGTCTCTGACATATGTACGGTTTCTGTTTCCGGCAGCGATTCTGATTGCACCTATCCTGGCGCGGCAGATGGATTTCATGCCGGCATACAACAGGAAGGTGGATAGGTCATGGGTCAATGTGCTGTTTTCGGCGGCGCTGCTGGCGATCATTGCATGGCGCTGGCCGACCACAAAGATTCTCAATGACGACCTGGCGAAGAAGATGCCGATCGGCGGAACGCATTATTTGCAAACTCATATGGCATCGGGTGAGCGGGTATTCAACCACTACATGTATGGCGGATGGATGATCTGGAACCAGCCGTCGATTCCCACCTTCGTCGACAGCCGGACGGATATTTTCGAGTACAAAGGTGTGCTGGCGGATTATCTGGATGCGATTGGGCTGAAGAATTCGCTGGCGATTGTGGATCGCTATCGCGTGAAATATATCTTCTTTCCTTCGAAGGATGATCCCTTCACCTACTTCCTGAGACACACCGATGGGTGGCACGTCGTCTATGACGATGGCGTAAGTTGTGTTTTTGAAAGAGACCAGGGTAAGAGTCAGGGAGCTACAGGCGCGAGTTGAAGTTGATCGCCGAGCCGGGTGTTAGTAGCGGCAATCATTCCTGACGGAAGTTCAAGCGCGCTGGATGCTTTCCAATTGATGGCAGTGAGACGAAAGGGGCGCAAATTCGCATAGGCTGCGAGCACTCGATAGTCTCTGTCAAGAAGCAAGACATCAATACTAAAGCGCATCCAGAAGGTGTGGACCCCGTTGGATGGACGAATGAGCAGGCCGTGGCCGGGTGCAAGAGAGCTGCGGCCCATAAGGCCCACGAAACGAGTGAGCGTTGTATTCGCAAGTCCAATTCGGTCTCCGAGAACGGATTGGACTTGCGGATTGGAGATGCGCAGGAACTCTCGGGTTCGTGGACCCATGGTGCGTAACACTAAACCTTGCGCTTGCGGCGCTGAATGAGAACCAGAAGGACCACGACGAACAGAACTCCTGCAACAACGCGAATAATTGTAGGTGTATCCATGCTTTCTCCTATTCAGGTAGATAAGACAGTTGAGGGGTTGAGTTAGAACAGCGTCTGCATGTTGCGAATAATGCTAAGAAATGCGGGAGCGAGTAACACAATAAACATACTGGGGAAGATAAAGAAAACAAGAGGGAACACCATTTTGATAGTTGTCTTTGCGGCGAGTTCCTCTGCCTTCTGACGGCGCTGGGTGCGCAGCGAGTCAGAAAATACCGCAAGCGCCTTGGAAATCGGAGTACCAAACCTATCGGTTTGAACAAGCATGCTGACGAAGGACGAGACGATCTCGAGCTTCGTGCGTTCAGCCATGTGCCGCCAGGCATCGATACGCGGAGTTCCTGCCCGTTGCTCCAGGCTGATGAGGTTGAACTCGTCACTGAGATCAGGATGGGTCTCGTTGAGCTCTCCGCCGACACGCATGAGTGCCTGGTCGAGTCCGAGGCCAGCCTCCATGCAGATGGCGAGCAGATCGAGTGCATCGGGTAGGCCGAGGCGAACCCGCTCGCGGCGTTGCCGGATGAGGTGGGAGACATAGAGGTCGGGCACATAGAAGGCGAAGATCGTGCCGACGATGAACCAGAAGATGACGTCCGAGTGAATGAACAGGCTGATGAGAACTGCGGTGATTGCCGGAAGTAGAAGCCGCACGGCGTAGAACATCTCGACGTGGTGGGGCTGGCGATAACCGGCAAGCGTGAGCTGACGAGCTGCGCTGGTGGTGTTGGTGATGCCAAAGGCGCGGCGGACGCGCTCGGTTGCCGAGCTGACCTCGGCGAGGATGGCCGCAGGACGAAAGGCGGGCGTGGTGACGATGGGTTTGATGCCCTGTACGGCGTCGAGCAGGCGTGCCTCAGCGGAAGAGCGGCGCTCAAAGATGACAATGAGCAGCGTCGTCGCGAAGAAGATAGTGAGGCCGGCGGCAATGACGATGTAGAGCATGGTTAAACCTTGATCTGAACGATCTTCCGAATGACCAGAATGCCGAGGAGCATAAATATGGCGCCGGCAATTAATAGATGCTGGCCGGTTGGCTGGTTGAGCAGGGGGGCAGTGTAGTTAGGGTTGATCACCGTAAGTATGAAGAACATGAAGACGGGAAGCAGGCAGAGAATCCAACCGGTTAGACGGCCCTGCGCGGTGTAAATGCGGACCTCACCATGGAGTCGGATTCGATCGCGAAGCAGAGCTGTGGTTTTGTCGAGGACCTCAACGAGATTGCCGCCGGTTTCGCGCTGAATGAGCATGGCAGCAACAAGGAAGCGAACGTCGGGAATGGGGACGCGCTCACCAAGATTGAGCAGAGCATCTCGCTGTGGAAGCCCGAGGTTCTGCTCTTCCGAGACGCGGCGGAATTCCTTGCCGACCGGGTCGCCGATCTCCTGGCCTACGAGATCGAGTGCGGCGGTGAGCGAATGGCCGGCGCGGAGCGCACGCGAGACGAGATCCATCGCGTCGGGGAGCAGAGAGGTGAACCTTCGAAACTCGCGCTTCCTTTTCAGGTAGAGAAACGAATACGGGGAAAGGAAGGCGGCGATCGCGATGATCGAAGCTACGGCGGAGTTGAGACCGAAGAGCTGGCTGATCCAATAGGCCGCGACGAGGGCGACAAGTGAGCCAAAAACGAGGACACTAACCGTCCAGTTGAGGCCTGCCTCGATGATAAGTCTGCGCAGCCGGGCTGCGGGTGTGAGATTTCCGAAGAGATGATTCAGCCAGGGGATCGTGCTGTAGGAGTCGTGACGGAGGATGTCGACCTGCTGTGTGGCGCCGGCGTACGCGCGCCCCGCAACATTGTGCAGGCGGGAGTGCGCGAGCTTCTCCGTCCGGGTGGGTTGAGTAAACATCGCAACCACCGCGAAGACAGCGACGAGGATAAAGACAAACAGCAGGAGGAGGGCCATAGTCGTGAGGGTTATACGTCGAGGGTGTGGTTGTAGATCTCCATGGGTATGTCGATGCCTGAGGCCTGAAGCTTTTCGAGAAACCTGGGAACGATGCCGGTGGAACGGAAACGGCCCAGGACCTTGTTGTTGGGACCAAGGCCGCGCTTTTCAAAGCGGAAGATGTCCTGGAGGCTGACGACATCGTCAGACATTCCGGTGATTTCGCTGAAGTGTGTGATGCGGCGCGTGCCGTCGCTCATACGCGAGATCTGAATGATGATGGTGACGGCGGATGCAATCTGCTGGCGGATGGCTTTTTCGGGAAGATTGAGGTTGGCCATCATGGACATGGTTTCCATGCGGGCGATGGCGTCACGGGGACTGTTGGCGTGAATGGTGGTAAGAGAGCCGTCGTGGCCGGTGTTCATGGCCTGAAGCATGTCGAGCGCTTCTTCCGAACGGACCTCGCCGACGATGATGCGGTCAGGGCGCATGCGAAGGGAGTTGACGACCAGCTCGCGTTGTTTGACTCCGCCGCGGCCTTCGACGTTGGCGGGGCGGCACTCGAGTCGCACCACATGATGTTGTTTGAGCTGAAGTTCGGCCGAATCTTCGACAGTAACGATGCGCTCGGTGTCCGGAATGAAGCTGGAGAGCACGTTGAGCAGTGTCGTTTTGCCGGCGCCTGTACCACCGGAGACGACGATGTTGAGGCGGGCCTTGATGGCACCCTGCAGAAGCTGCAACATCTCCGGTGTGATGGTGAGGTTGCGGAGAAGATCGGCGGCCTCGAGGGGCGTTGTGCCGAAGCGGCGAATGGAGACGATCGGACCGTCAACGGCGAGCGGAGGAATGATGACGTTGACGCGGGAACCGTCGGCGAGGCGGGCATCGACCATGGGTGATGACTCGTCGACGCGGCGGCCGACAGCGGAGACGATCTTGTCGATGATGTGCATGAGGTGCACCTGATCCTTGAAGGTGACCCCGGTTTTTTCAAGGACGCCGGCGCGTTCGACGTACACCGCGTTATGGGTGTTGACGAGAATGTCGTTGACGGTCGGGTCCTGCAGGAGTGGTTCGAGCGGGCCGAGGCCAAAGACCTCATCGAGCACCTCGCGGCAGAGACGATCTTTCTCGACCATGCTGAGCGGAGTGTCCAGCTGCGTCATCAGGTCCTGAATGACGGCTAGGATCTGCTGGCGGGCGCGGAGATCCTGCAGATTGCGCAGCTTTTCAAGATCGATCTTCGCGAGCATGTCGCGATGGAGCGCAGACTTTATCTCCTGGTAGACGCGACCGGAGACGCCCTGACGGATGGAATCGTTGCCGCGCGCAACCGGCGGGCGGCCAAAGGATGGCACCACTTCATTCATCGAGCCCATATTGACCTCCATACAATCTGCTGTCCGCGCATCGAGTTATCCCGAGATACCAAGAACGTTGAAGCGAGAGCGCGCCTCGTGAATTCGCTTCTCCGGGCCATCATCGGATGTAATCTCCAGTGACCCGTTGAGTCGAAGAGTCCACTTATTAATGCCCTGCATGAAATCGGACCGGGACTTGACGGAAACCGGGACGCCGGTTGCGATGGCCTCGGTGAGTTCTGATTCGGAGTTGGGGATGATGAGCGCGATCTTTCTGTGCAGCGCCTTCTCGATGTTCTCCACAGACAGCGGAGCTCGTTTGGTCCAGCGATTGAGAATGACCTGCGCCTTTGAGGTTGAATAGTTAAGCCGCAGCAGGTAATCGAGAAACCGCGATGTGCTGCGAATGGAGGGTAGCTGGGGCGTCGCGATGAGGTTGAACTCGTCGCTGGCCTCGAGAATGGCGAGGTTCTGCTCATCAAAACCGCAAGCGGTGTCGACGATGACGTAGTCATAGATGCGAAGCAAAAAGCGGAGGGTCTGCTGGACGGCTTCGGGTGTGGTCTTGGGTGTCATGCCAAGGGCTTCGGGCGATGCGAGAACCTCAAGTCCGCTCTCATGCTTGAGCGCGAAGCCCTGCAGCAGTTCGGCATCCATGCGGTTGAGGTTGCAGGCAAGCTCGTAGAAGCCATAGTTATGGTGCTCGAGGCCGAGGTGGAGAGTCGCTTCTCCCAGCTCGGGATGATGATCGACGAGAATCACTTTCTTGCCGCGCTTGGCGAGCGAGTAAGCGAGATGAACGGCGAGTGTGGTGGCGCCGACGCCACCTTTGACTCCCATGAGCGTGATGAGCTTGCCCTGGACGGCGGAGACGAGCGAGTCGCGCTTCTTGCGCGAGAGCTGGACGAGCGCCTCCTGCACGCGGTCTGCTACTAAGGGTTTCTCAAGATATTCGGTGCAGCCGGAGCGCATCGCACCGATGATGGACTCGGAGTCCATGCGGCTGGAGACCGCAAAGATGGCGATGGAACTGAGTGAACTCCGGCGGAGGTACTCGACGGTTTCGAGCGCCATCTGGCGGTCGCGATCGAGGTCAATGACGCAGACCTCAGGATGTATCTCACGCATCGTGCGGATGAGCGTGGCATCCTTCTCGCCGAAGTAGTGCTGAAGAGAGGCGCCGAAGGTGAAGCCCGGCACCGACGCGATGACGCGTCTGAGGAGATGGAGGGCGGTTTCGTCCAGATGAATTGCCAGGATCGAAGTGCCTTGAGCGTTATCCGAGTTCGATGTCCCGAACATGTTAGCCACGAGAATTTCCTATCTCTGTACTACCGGTGTGGCCGTTCCTGGAACCTGATGAGAGCCAGGGAAGTGCTGGTCAAAGCGGTTTGGATCAAGTGCCGGAACTACAGGTTTAGGCAGTAGCGGCACGGCGGTTGGAATGCCGAGAGGGTCCACGATGGTCGGAGTTACGACAACGAGGAGCTCGGAGGACGTGAGGTTCTTCGAATGAGAGTGAAAGATCTGGCCCAGAATCGGGATGTCCCCGATCCCGGGAATTTTGCTCATCTGAATCGTGGTGTTGGAATCAAGGAGCCCGGCGATGCCAAAGCTTTGACCGTCTTTCAGCTCAACGGTGGTTTCAGCGTGGCGGGTGGACAGTGCTGGGACTGTAAAGCCGGAGATGGTGATCCCGTTGCCGTAATCGAGGGAACTGACCTCGGGCGCGACCTTCAGGCGAATCGAATTGTCCGGTTCGATGGTACCGGTGAAGTCGAGTCTAATGCCAAAAGGGCGGAACTGGATGGTAACGGCCCCTGCGCCTCCCGCGGAGGTTCCCTGGACAACGGGATAGGGAAATTCACCGCCAGCGAGGAAGTGGGCGGGCTCTCCGCTGATAGCCATGAGATCGGGTTCGGCGAGGATCTGGAGGACGTTTTTCGTCTCCAGGTCCTCGATAGTTGCGCCGAGGTTAAGATCGGGACGAAAGAGGAAGATGTTGAGCAGGCTGCCAACGTTGAAGCTACTGGTAGTGCCCTGAGGGCTTCCGCCGATAGTGCCTGTGACTGCGGTGTTGGATATCGTGCCGTACTGTTGTGTGGTAATTATGCCGGGGGTGTTGCCTGCGCCCGTGCTGAGGATGTTGATGCCGAAGGTGTTCATTTTGCCGCGGTCAACCTCAGCGAAGCGGACTTTGAGCATGATCTGCTTGCCGTGCGGCGGCACGTGGACGAGGATGGCATCAACGACATCTTTGGAGTAGTTCTGGGCCATCTTGTAGACGTTGTCGGCGATGTCCTTGTCAGTGACGGTGCCGGAGAGGATGACGCGGCCTTCTTCAGCACGAGCCTCGATAGGTTGATTGGGATAGGTCAGCTGTAGGGCGTCACGGAAGCCGGCGATGTCGACATCGGCCGAGACCTCAAGCATCCGGGAGCGACCATCCTCATCCCAGAAGACGACGTTGCTGGAGCCGGGCCCCTTGGCGGTAACGACAACCTGATTCGGAGAAGTTGTGGTGCTTTCGACGACGGCCGGATTGCTGACGTAAACCTTGCGGAGCCGGGCCTGCATGGTGACGATGATGGAACGGCCAATGAGGATGTGAACGCTTTCGGTTTCGGCCGAGGTCTGCGCCGGGACAGCCTGTATCGTTGCAGGCGCCGGCGCAGGTGCGGGTGTCTGAGGCGTGGCGCTATCCTGCGACGACGCAGGAAGTGCGGCGCAAAGCGGAAGTAAAAGGGTAAAGACCAGCCCAGCTCGAACGTGCATATCAGAGTAGCCTCATCCTGTCTCGACTAGAACTTTGTGACCGTGTGTTTTTCTCCCGCTATGGTTTCGACCGTGTAGTACTCAGGCGGCCGGGGAGGTTTTGGTGGCGCAGCCGAAGTCACATGCGGCCTGGGCTCAGGAGGTGCAACGTCTGCTATCAGCTGCGAGGCCAGAACAGGCTTCTGGTCGGGCTTGTTCTGGTCGGCTCCATTTCTCAGCACGAATTGGACGGAACCTTGCTGCGTAGCGAGAACGAGCTTCTGGGCGTCACGCGGACTGAGAAGGAGGGTGACGACATTGACGGGCTGTGGCCTGCCCTTGGGATCGGGTTCGAGTGTCTGTCCGGCGGTGAGGACATTTACATCCTGCAGGATGGTCTGTGTCAGAGGAGTGGCAGCATTGTCGGGGCGATAGGTAAGGAGAACGTCGACATGGGAGCCGGGATAGAGGAATCCGGCGACGCCGACGACGTCATTGGAGCGAATGGAGATGGCGCGCATGCCATCGGGAATCTTGACGGATAGTCCCATGCCCGAACCGGGTGCGGCTAGATCGTTCTGGACGAGAGGCTGATTGGCACTCACGGGATAGATGAGAGAGCGGCCGACGATTTGGTCGGGTTTGGAGAAGGCGCCGGTGAGCGGAATGGAAGCGGGCCAGTCGACGATCTTGAGATTGCCGGGAACGAGCGGAGTTCCGGCGGCCAACTGATCGACAGCGGCTACCACCCGGATGGTGACCGGCGCGGCCGATCGCTGGCTTCTAATACGGGAATAAAGAAGATAGGTTGCGCCTGCGGAGAGAACGAGTGCGATGAACAGAGCAAGTGAGAGCCGACGAATATCCATGGATTCAACCCTTCCAAACCGTCGAAATCAGGGCGCCAACGGCACCCGCAGCAATCGCAAGGCCGTAAGGCATGCGCACAGCCTTGGCGCTGGACAGATTCAACTTCGGATTCACGCGCAGACCGCTCGACGCGTGGAACCGAATGAGCGAAGCGATGTTGGAGAAGGTAGTGCGGTATCGCTTGAGAACGATGACATATCCCAATGCGATGAGACCACCAGCCAGAGCGCAGACGATGAGAGCTATACCAGAGTTGCGATAGCCCACCCAGGCGCCTACCGCGGCCATGAGCTTGACGTCGCCACCACCCATCGCATGAACCACAAAGAGCAGAAAAAAAGCGCCTCCGCAAAGCACCAGCCCGAGAAGTCCCTCACGCAACCCGTGCCAGCCGAGAAATCCGAAACGAATCACTAAAGCGGCAAGCATCGCCGGGTAGGTCAGACGATTGGGAATGCGAGCGGAGGTCACATCGAACCAGGCGCCGAGAAGCGCGACGAGTACCGCTCCATCGAGCAACCAGATGTGCATTGGTGAACCCCTTGCCCGCAAGACCCAAGTTTGGGAAACAGCACAGACCTGCCGGCCGCGCGTCGATCATGCGCGGCCGGCTGAGAATCAATTAACTGCTGCCGCCCGGATTGGCAGCGGTGGCGTTGCTTAGCTCATTGCCAATTTTGCTGAATGCATTATTGATAGTGTCGGCGACGTTCGCCATGCCTGCGATGGCGCCGAGAGCGATGAGTGCGCAGACGAGGGCGTACTCAATCAGATCCTGACCGGATTCGCTCTCATGAAGACTGGATAAGAGGTTGCGTAGAGTCATGGTCGGTTCTCCTTGGGGGTAGACGTCTAGCTATTCAGTTGTCGTCTTTCGTAAAGCGGGCCCGATCGGCTGAATCACAATCGCACGACGCAAAAAAAGGGGAAGAACGCGCACACGTAGCTTATTGGAGTAAAGGTCTGCATCGAGCTATCCTCGCTGCGCCGCCTGACCGGCTTAATCCTTCTTCCTTAACGGCTATCGTGCCGTTACAACTATCAGTCGATACACGCGCTGTCAATTTATTTTGGTAACTTTTGATGTCGTTACCACTACTTTCGTAAGACACCGTGCGCCACTGGTAACTACTCATCTGTTAAGGGGAAGCTGGCCCGGCCAAAAATGCGAAAAAGCCGCAAATTCGCTTAGATGAGGGACTTGCGTTGGTTCGGACCCAAGGTCACGTGACGTGATTCCTGCCCGGGAAGCCGGAATCTGATGGTGGTTACCGCAGGTCGAATGCCGAGGAGAGACCGAGGAGACCCGTCGAGGCTGGTGATGAGTCGGGCGGTCCCTTCAATGTGAGCGATGGGCCTGTTTCCGACCCTGAGTTCGGCGTTCCGGGGAAGGTAACGTAGCTCGGCGACCGTGCCCTGGTGGTCGACGGACGCGCGGAAGAAGCCGTTCTCTGCGGCCGGGCAGTCAGGGCGGATGTTCCAGTGAAGTTCGTCGTCCTGCCGCCGGACTCCGGCAAGCCGCCAGGTGTAGTCGTAGAAGACCAGCGCGCAGGGTGAGTAG
>DATAVY010000223.1:0-17565 GCA_036267495.1 Edaphobacter sp. | reverse complement strand
GTCGTCTCCTTTGGCGGCAGTGGCTCAAAAGCGACACATTAGTCCGTTTGCCATGGGATTGTTAGGTGCGCCGGCTGTAGAATCGATGCCTAGGATGGCAAAGGCGGCGGCCCAATCCGGCACACGAGGCGGCGGCAAGCTGACGCAGGCGCAGCTTGACGCGCGAGCGCAGCAGCGGACCGAGGACGATGAACTGATTCGCGAGGCGCAGAAGGGTCAGCGGACCGCGTTCGACGCTCTGGTGCGGCGGTATGACCAGTCTGTGCTACGGCTGGCGCTGCATATGCTCGGCAATGAGCAGGACGCGCAGGACGTTCACCAGGAGGCCTTTATCAAGGCGTACCGGCATCTGGGGAACTTCCGGTTTGAGTGCAGCTTTTATACCTGGCTTTACCGGATTGTCACGAACCTTTGCCTGGACCAGCTGCGGCGGAGAAAGAGCCGCAGGGAAGACCCGGCGACGGTGCTGGATGCCAGTGGCGATGAGATGGACCTGATGGCGAACGTCTCGGACGAACGGGCGATGGCGAACCCGGCACGGGAGTTGGACCGCAAGGTAATGAGCGAACGGATCAACGATGCTCTGGGCAAGTTGACGCCGCGCGAACGGACTGTTTTTGAGTTGAAGCACTACCAGGGACTGAAGTTGAGAACGATTGGCGAGATGTTGAGCACGACCGAGGAGACGGCGAAGAATACGCTGTTCCGGGCCACGCGGAAGCTGCGGGCGAATTTGTCGGAGCTGAGAAGTTAGTGGTTGTAGCTAGCGGTTGTTGATTGAGCGATCGAAAAAGGGCGCAAAGACCCGTTGCAGGCAAAAATTTGAGGCTGGTTGAGGTAGGACAATGAAGTGTCAGAGCGCAAGAGACTGTATCGTGTTGTTGAATTACGGCGAGCTTCCCGATGAGTTCGCCGGGGTGTTGGAACAGCATCTGACGGGTTGCGAGGATTGCCGCGGCGAGTTGGAGGCGTTCCACAGGTTTGAGGAGGGGCTGGCCGCGTTTCCCGTACTGGAGCCTTCGCCAAACCTGCTGGCCCAATCCCGGATGCGGCTGGACGATGCGCTGGACATGATTCCGCCGCATGGATTTCTGACTCAACTGAGGACAAATTTTTATCGCTGGGTTGGGAATGTTCAAAGTGCGCCTGCACTGGCGACGCTTTTGCTCGGCGCGGGTTTTCTGGGCGGCAACTTTACTCACCGGTATCAGGTAGCTCGCGCGCCGAAGCCGGCGACGATAGTTACTGTGAACCATCCATCGGATGGCGTGATCGCCAATGTGACCGGGGTTGTGCAGACGCCGAACTCGGAGCTGGTGCAGGTGAACTACAACAGGCTGGTTCCGGAGTCGATGGAAGGATCGCTGGATAGCCCCGAGATTCGGAACCTGCTGCTGGTGGGGACCAATGCCGGGGCGACGGACAAAGTGCGGATGAGCTCGGTTGCATTGCTGACCGATGAGTGCAAAGCGGGGCATGCCTGCCAGCCTTCGGCCGATGGTAAGGGAGTCCTTCACACGCTGATGGTGTCGCTGCGATATGACCCGGATGCGGGGGTGCGGATGAAGGCGCTAGACGGTCTGCAGCAGTATGTAGGGCAGGACCAGCATGTGCGCGATGCTGTGCTCGAGGCAGTGATGCACGATTCGGATGCAGAGGTGCGAAAGACGGCAATTGGACTGCTGGAGCCGGTGCAGTCGGATTCGAGCGTGCGTCAGGTGCTGCGGACGGTTGCTACGCAGGACACGAATCCGTATATTCGGACGGCATCGTTCAACGCGCTGCAAAGCTCCGATGACATTCAATAATTCCCTAGGTCTGTTGGTTGTTCTTCATGTTGAAAGTAGATTGAGGTAGTGCCGATGAAACACCGCAGGTCGTTCGTGGTTGTGACGCTCGTTGCCGGGACAGTGATGCTGGGCGGCGGAGAGATTTTGCATGCGGTGGAGACCGGCCCGGAGATTGGGCAACCGATGTATGCGGCGGCGATGAGCGAGCCGCATGGACATGACGCTCGCGGCTATCTGGGAATTGAGATGCGGGACGTGAGCGAGGATCAGGTGGGAGTGTTGAAGCTGAAAGATGCGCGAGGGGCGGAGATCACCACTCTGGACCATGATGGGCCTGCGTGCAAGGCGGGAATGCGGCAGCACGACGTGATCGTCCAGATGAATGGACAAGCGATCGAGAACGAAGACCAGCTTCGGCGATTGCTGCGGGACATGCCGATCGGCCGGACGGTAAGTTTTGTGGTAAGCCGGGATGGGCTGAGCCAGACGATGACGATGACAACAGCAGACCGCAGGACAATCGGGCTGCAGGCCTGGGAACAGCACTATACGGTGCCTGCTCCTGGAACGGTGCATGGGAACAGCTTTATGGATTCGAAGGCAACGACCACAACGGCGGTCCAGAAGGAACATAAAGACCTTCTGGGGACGGAGACGATTGTGCTGAGCTCTTCGTTTACCGGCGCGAAGCTGGAGGTGATGGGGCCGCAGCTCGCGGAGTTCTTTGGCGCAACGGACGGCGGTGGGCTGCTGGTGCGGAGCGTGGAAGGAAATAGTCCCGCGGAAGAGGCTGGGTTGAAGGCGGGCGATGTAGTGGTGAAGATCAATTCAATCGCTGTGGCCAACGGAACAGATTGGACCAAGACGGTTCATGACAATAAGGGCAAGCCGGTGCCGGTGGTGGTGCTGCGAGACAGGCATGAACAGATCCTGACGCTGACTCCGGATGGAAAGAAGCGGTCGAGCTTGTGGTTTGGGTTTGGGCTGGACGATTTTTTCCAGCAGACTTCGCAGCAGACCCGGCAGCTGCTGGCCAGGTTGTAGATTAAATCTTCTTCATGAGAGCATCGCGGCCTTTCGCAGGCCGCCTTTTTCTGCTTTGATGCTGTGGGGTGTTGTTCCCCCCAGGAGAAGTTATGCGACGAATTTCGTTTGTGACGCTGGCTGCTGTGGTGGCGATGATGCCGTTCCCGATTCTGGCGCAAACGGCCGGCCCTTACAGGGTTTTGCAGACGGTGAAGGTGGGCGGGGAGGGTGGGTTCGACTATGTCTATGCCGATGCTGCAGCGCGTAGATTGTATGTGCCGCGGCTCGGGCCGCAGGGCAAGATCACGGTGTTCGATCTGGATTCGCTGAAGCCGGTGGGCGAGATCGCCAATGCCAGCGCGCACGGAGCCGCGGTCGATGCCAAGTCGGAGCATGGGTTCGGCAGCAGCAAGCCGGTGGTGATGTGGGATGCGAAGACGCTGGCGACGATCAAGACGATCGAAGTCGAGGGCGGCCCGGACGGCATTCTGGGCGATTCCTCGAACGGACGGGTGTATGTGCTGAGCCATCGCACGCCGAACGTTACGGTGATCGATGCCAAGGATGGAACCATTGCGGGTACGATCGATCTTGGCGGCGCTCCAGAGCAGGCAGTCTCCGATGGCAAAGGGCATTTGTATATCGATCTCGAGGACAAGGGGAGCATCGCTGTAGTGGATGCGAAGACGCTGAAGGTGACGGCGACCTACGACCTGCAGGGCAAGGGCGGGACCTGTGCCGGCCTGGCGATCGATGTGAAGAACAACATCTTGTTTGCCGCGTGCCGGAGTCCGCAGACGATGGTGATCCTGAATGCAGGCGATGGAAAGATTCTGGAGACGCTGCCGATCGGCAATGGATCGGACGGCGCGGTGTTCAACCCGAAGACGATGGAGGCGTTCAGCTCGCAGGGCGACGGCACGCTGACGATTGTGAAGGAGAACAGTCCGACGAGCTTCGCGGTCGAGCAGACGCTGACGACGATGACGCGGGCGAAGACGCTGACGCTGGACAGCAAGACGAACCGCATTCTGCTGATTGCGGCGGAGTTCACGCCGCCTCCTGCACCTGCGCCCGGAGAGCGTCCGGGGCGCGGGCAGATGGTGCCGGATTCGTTCTCGATTCTGGTTGTGGGCAAGTAGCTGGTCTCGAAGGACGTCGGCCTCGGGGTCGGCTGTCGGTTCGATATACTTAGAAGTGCTATGTCTTCTGTTTCCACGACCGCCGTTGCGAATGGCCGCCGCCCGATGACCGCCGGACGCCGCCTGAAGGCAGTGACGCGCAAGCTGCGTGAGCTGGGATCGATCGGGTCGGCGGTGCTGTCGACCGGACACCCCTATATGGCGCACATTGTGCCGATGCGGCGGTGCAATCTGGCGTGCACTTATTGCAATGAGTACGACGATTTTTCTGATCCCGTGCCGGTCGATGAGATGCTGCGGCGGATCGATGATCTGGGGCGGCTGGGGACGTCGGTGATTACCATCTCGGGCGGGGAGCCGCTGCTGCATCCGGAGCTTGACCGGATTATTGCGCGGATTCGAAAGACGGGGGCGATTGCCGGGATGATCACGAACGGCTATCTGCTGATGCCGGAGCGGATCCAGCGGCTGAACCGGGCCGGGCTCGATCATATGCAGATTTCGATCGATAACGTGATGCCGGATGAGGTGTCGAAGAAGAGCCTGAAGGTGCTGGATGCGAAGCTGCGAATGCTGGCCGAGCATGCGGACTTTCATGTGAACATCAACTCGGTTGTCGGTGGCGGGATTGCGAATCCGAACGATGCGCTGACGGTGAGCGAACGGGCGCTGGCGCTGGGGTTCAGCTCGACGATTGGAATAATCCATGACGGTACCGGACAGCTGAAGCCGCTGGGCGCTGCGGAGCGTGGGGTATGGGACAAGGTTCGGCAGCTGACGCGACGGAGTTATTCGCGGTTCAATCACTTCCAGGAGGCGATTGCCAATGGGAAGACGAATGACTGGCGCTGCCGCGCGGGCGGACGGTATCTGTATATCTGCGAGAACGGGCTGGTGCACTATTGCAGCCAGCAGCGCGGATATCCCGGGGTGCCGTTATCGGGCTATGAGACGGCGGATGTGAAGCGCGAGTTTTTGACGGAGAAGAGCTGTGCGCCGAGCTGCACGATCAGCTGCGTGCATCAGGTGAGTTACATCGATCACTGGCGCGCGCCGCAGACGAGCTCGGTGACGCCGGGTGCGTCGGGACGTGGAACCGGGCACGGGACGGGCCCGGCGGAGCTGGTGCAGATTCGCCAGGAGTTGGGATGAGTGCTGCGAAGCGCGCGGGGGCGATTCGGTTGAGCGAGGAGCAGGTGCATCTGATCGCGAAGGCGCTGGCCGATCCCCGACGGATGGAGTTGCTGCGGCAGATTGGGAGCTGTACCGATCCCACCCAATGCACGGCCATCCGGGACTGCCACTCGATCAGCGCGGCAACGCTGTCGCACCATATGAAAGAGCTGGAGACCGCGGGACTGGTGATGGTGACGCGCGAAGGGAAGTTCGCCAGTTATACGCTAAAGCGGGATGTCCTCAGGGCTTATACCGATCGCCTCGGTACGATTTAGCGCAATCGCCAAAATTCACGAAGTTCCACTGAATCCTTTTCCTGATTCACCTCATCAATTAGACGCTTATCTAATTATCAAATGGTGAGCAGGAAGATCAAGGAGGATTTGAGATGGGAAAGCTTTCGAATAAAGTGGCGCTGGTGACGGGCGCTTCAAAGGGCATTGGCGCGGGCATTGCGAAGGCTCTAGCCGCCGATGGCGCGTCGGTGGTTGTGAACTATGCGTCGAGCAAAGAGGGCGCGGACAAGGTTGTCGCCGAGATCAAGGCGAAGGGCGGCAAGGCTGTGGCGGTGCAGGGAGATTTTTCGAAGAAGGAAGACATCGGCAAGGTGTTCGCCGAGGTGAAGAAGAACTTCGGGCGTCTGGATACGCTGGTGAACAATGCTGGCGTCTATACCTTCACTCCGCTCGATCAGGTGACGACGGAAGACTTTCACAGGATCTTCGATCTGAATGTACTCGGGCTGCTGCTTGCGTCGAAGGAGTCTTTGAAGTACTTCGGGCCGGAGGGTGGAAGCATTATCAACATTGGGTCGGTGGTATCTTCCCTGACTCCGCCTCAGTCGAGCATCTACACGGCGACCAAGGGCGCGGTGGATGCGATTACGCAGGTTCTTGCCAAGGAGCTTGGACAGAAGAAGATTCGAGTGAACTCGATCAACCCGGGAATGGTGGAGACCGAAGGTGTGCATGCGGCCGGTTTTATTGGAAGCGACTTCGAGAAAAACACCGTGGCGCAGACGCCGCTCGGCCGTATCGGACAGCCGGAGGACATCGCGACGGTTGCGACGTTCCTGGCGTCGGATGATTCGGCGTGGTTGACGGGAGAGTTGCTGAAGGCTGGCGGCGGATTACGGTAAGAACGCAAAGCGATCGGAAAGAGGAGGGAGCCGGAATAGCGGCTCCTTTCTTTTGCGGGCGAAGGCTTTTCGAACGCGCGGGGTGACGAAACCGACGGAGGCCCTTGCCAAATCGCCGCACGATGGTGGATGGTGTGGACATGACGGATTATTCCTTGCGGCATGTTTGGCTGGGGAGTGTTGTTCTTGCTTTGTCGATGAACGCCGGTCTCGCCGGTGCGCAGACGGGCGGGGCCGGAACGCAGCAGCAGGTGACGCAGCGTCCTACGAGTACACCCTACACAGGCGATCTTTCCATCTTCGAGTATCCGGACCGGGACAAGAAGCTGCAGGTGGATCGCGTGATGGATCTGCTCGGGATTACGGCGGGAAAGAATGTTGCGGACATTGGTGCCGGGTCGGGGTGGTTTACGGTGCGGGCGGCGCACCGGGTTGGGCCGACGGGCACGGTGCTTGCCGAGGACATCAATCCGACGTCGATCGAATATATCGGAAAGCGAGTTGGGAAGGAAGATCTCCCGAACGTGCGGACAGTATTGGGTGAACCGAACGATCCGAGGCTGCCACCGGGGAGCGTCGATGCGGTGCTGATGCTGAAGGTGTACCACGAGATTGCGCACCCGGAGACGTTTTTGAAGGCGCTGAAGCCTGCATTGCGAGCAGGAGCGAAGATTGGGATTATCGATCGCAACGGCAATGGCGAGAACCATGGCCTGGACCGCGATGTGGTGGTGAACGAGCTGCGCCAGGCGGGGTTCAAGCTGGTGGGGACGTATGACTTCACCAAGGCGGATAAAGAGGATTACTTCCTGATCTTCCAGACTCGTTGAGGGTGGGCTCTCGCGAGGCGAAGAAAATTTTCGCGTGGCCGGAGTATTCTTCGGTAGTCTTGAGATATCAGGACAATCAAGTTACCGGGAGTGACGGATGCACAGTGCTTTTTGTGTGATGTCGGTGGTGTTGCTGGGTTCGGTTGCAGCGGGGGCGCAGGTTCATGGCAGGGATGGAATCACGCTGCCGAATCCGCCGGAGGTGAAGACGCAGCCGGTCGTGGATGAGTATAAGAGCGACGCGCCGGGCGTTCCGACGAAGATCACCGATCCATACCGTTGGCTCGAAGACGCGCACAGCCCGGAGACGCGGGCGTACATCACCGCGCAGAATGCGTATACTGCGCAGTACTTTTCTCAGGTGAAGATGCTGCCGGCGGTCGTGGAGCAGATGGGCAAGCTGCTGAAGACGGATTTTGTCAGCGTACCGACGCGGCGTGGAGACCGTTACTTCTTCTCAAAGCGGCTTGCGGAGGAGAATCAGTCGTCGATCTATATGCGGGTGGGGCTGCACGGGCCGGATGAGAAGCTGATCGATGGGAGCAAGCAGAGTGCGGACCAGAATACTTCGGTGAATACGATGAACATCACCGAGGACGGGTCGATGATGGCATACGGCGTGCGCGTGGGCGGCGCGGATGAGGTCGAGGTGCATTTTCTCGATATCGCGTCGCGGCAGGATACGGGCGATGTGATGCCGCGGGCGCGGTATTCGGGCGTTGACATCGCTCCGGACAAGGCTGGAGTGTATTACTCGAAGCTGTTTCCTCACGAGGGGAACCGGGTCTTCTATCACAAGTTCGGAACGCCGCTGGACAGTGACGCGATGATCCTGGGCAAAGAGTATCGCGGAGAGAAGCTGGGCGAGATCGACGGTGTCAGCGTGCGGGCTACGGCGAACGGACACTACCTGGTGTTCCGGATTGGACGCGGCGTGCCGGCGACGCGCGAGGACATCCTGATCAAGGACCTGCGGGTTAAGGATTCGCCGATCGTGCCGCTGGTGTATGGGATCAACAGCCGCTTTGGAGAGTTCAATGTCGGCGACACGTTCTATATGCGGACGGACTACAAGGCCCCGAACGGGCGGGTGCTGAAGGTGGTCGAGGGGAAGGGACCGGATGAGTGGCCGGTTATTCTTCCTGAAGGCAAGGATGTTCTGGAGTCGGTGAATGTCGTCGGCGGCAAGATGTTTGTGTTGCGCCTGAAGGATGTCAAGTCGGAAGTAACGATCTATTCCCTTGAGGGCAAGACGCTGGGTCACATCGATTTTCCCGGGATTGGTGCGGGTTCTACACTGTCGGGACGAGCGATGGACAAGGATGGGTTCTATACCTTCCAATCGATCATCACTCCGCCAACCATCTTTCATTACGATACGACGACGGGGCAGTCGGAGGTGTTTTACAGCGACAAAGTTCCGTTCGATTCGACCCAGTACGAGGTGAAGCAAGTCTTCTACACGTCGAAGGACGGGACCAAGGTGCCGATGTTCATCGCGGGGAAAAAGGGATTAAAGCGCGATGGGAGCGAGCGTCTGCTGATGACCGGCTATGGCGGATTTGCGCTAAGTGAGACGCCGGTGTGGAACCCGGAGTACGCGTGGTGGATGCAGCAGGGTGGATGGTTTGCGCTGCCGAATCTGCGTGGCGGCAATGAGTACGGCGAGGCGTGGCACAAGGCGGCGATGTTCGACAAGAAACAGAACGTCTTCGACGACTGGTTTGCGGCGGCGGAGTATCTGGTCAAGAACAAGTACACGACGCCGGAGCGGTTTGCGATTCGCGGACGCTCGAATGGCGGGTTGTTAATGGGCGCTTCGATGACGCAACGTCACGACCTGTTTGGCGCGATCTGGTGCGGGTATCCGTTGTTGGATATGTTGCGCTACCAGATGTTCGAGATGGGGAGAACCTGGACGACGGAGTATGGGTCGGCGGAGAATGCGAAGGATTATCCGTACATTTTGAAGTATTCGCCGTACCAGAATGTGAAGGCAGGGACGAAGTATCCGGCGATCTTTTTCTTCACTGGCGATGGCGATACCCGGGTCGACCCGATGAATGCGAGGAAGATGACGCCGCTGATGCAGACGTCGAGTTCGAGCGGAAGGCCGATCCTGCTGCACTATAGTTTGAAGGGCGGGCATAGCGCCGGTGTTTCACAGACGCAGTTGGTGAAGGATTATGCGGATGAGATGGCGTTTCTGTGGACAGAGACGGGAACGAAGTAATTGTTCCTCTTGGTTCATAAAAAAGCCCGGGCATAGAACCCGGGCTTTTAGCAGCAAACCTGAACTCTATTTATGGGCTGTCGTTCTGGGTTTGGTGGATGCGGCCTTCGGTGCGGGGTTTTCCGCAATGGCCGTGTCAAGCATGGCGTAGAGTTGCGAGACATCCGTGACTTCGGTATAGCCCTTCTGGGTCACGATGAAGATGGTCGGGGTCTGGTGCAGATTAATGCGTTCTCCAAGGGATTGATCGGCGCGGACCTCTGCGGCGAAGAGGCCGTTGGGGTCGATCACGAAGGGCATGGTGCGTCCGTGCGACTGAAAATATTTTTGGGTGAAGGCGTTCAGGTCTTCCTTCGAAGCGATGGAGATCTGGTTGGCGAAGACGGCGCGGCGGTAGTCTTCGGCGGCCTGCGGTGAGATCTTGTCCTGGATGTAACGCGCGATGACGGCAGCGTCCCAGCTCCATATGTGCATCTTCAATGGAAAATCCTTCCGGATAAGGGGAATCTTGTACTTTTCGACGGCCGTGTGGACGGTGGGAAACGCGTGGGCGCAGGCAGGACACTCGAGATCTTCGAACTCGTAGATGGCGACGGGGACGCCCGCAGGAGCGCGAAGCATCGAGGTGTCGCGGTAACCGGCTGTCTGAGCGAGGACAGGGACACTGGCTGGGAGGACGAAAAGAAAGGTAGCGGCTAGGGCGATGCGGTTCATTGATATAAGACGCATATGGTTATCTTTTTGTATTTTAGCTGAGCGCATCGCCAGAAGATAAATCTTATGCCAAGCCATGCCTTTCTCTCGATTTCTGCATCGGAGGGAGGGTATGGCACTCTAATAGTGGAGAGCATGAGAGTTTTGACGGGAATCCTACCAGGGACGACGGTGTGGCGGCGGGCTTGTTTATGGCTGCTCGCGTTTGCCCTGTGCGGGCTGGTGGCCGGCGCCCAGGCGCAGAATGCCCAGCAGAATACAAATTTGCCGCAAGCTCCGGTGCCGAATGGGTTGAAGCTGCCGGGCGGTGTGTTGGTTGAGGGTGCAACCTCGGGAGCGCTGCCGCTGAGTCTCGACGATGCAATCGCTCGCGGAGAGAAGCACAACCTGCAGATGTTGCTGGTGATCCAGAATGAGCGGATGGTCCGTGGGCAGGTACTGACAGTGGAGAACAATCTGCTTCCCAGCCTCACGGCGAAAGGCAGTATCGAGGCGCAGCAGATCGACCTGGCCGCGCTGGGCTTTAAACCTTCCTCCCTGGCGGCGTTCGGCATCAATCCGGCGACCTTTCCCACGATCGTGAAGGTGAATACAGCCTCGGCGCAGATCAGCATGAGCCAGCAGCTTTTCAATATGCCTGCGTACTATCTTTACCGGTCGGCGCAGAAAGCGGCCGATGTGGCGCATCTTTCGACGCTGAATTCGCTGGGTGGAGTGACGCTTGGAGTGGGAACCCAATATCTGCTGGCGCTTGCGGATGAATCCCAGATTGAAAATGCGCGAGCACTGGAGAAGGCCGACGAGGTGGCTTACGAAGAGGCGAAGGCCTCCCATGACGCCGGCGTGGGGACAAATCTCGATATGCTGCGAGCTCGCGTGCAGTTACAGACGCAACAGCAGGCCGTGATCAGCGATGAAAATGCCTTCGCCAAGGACAAGATTGCGCTGAATCGGCTTATCGGATTGCCGGCAGACCAGGAGATTGTGCTGACCGATACGTCTCCCTATGCAGAGTTTGCGGAACTGCCGCTCACGGATGCCATGCAGCTGGCTTTTCAGCGGCGCAAGGATCTGCTGAGTTTGCAGGCACAGCTCGATGTGGCGACGCGCGCGCAAAAGGCCGTGAAGACCGAGCGACTGCCGACGATTGCGTTCGATGGCTATTACGGCGTTCTGGGTGAGATTGGCGGCTTGTATCACGGCGTATTTGCTGCAACCGGGAAGGCAAGCGTACCGGTGTTTCAGGAAGCGCAACTGCGCGGCGAGAGTGAAGTCGCCCAGGCGCAAAGCATGGCGTTGCGGCAACAGATCGAGTCGCTGCGGGTGTCGATCGAATGGCAGATCCGGTCGGCGATGCTGGATGTGCAGTCGTCGAATGATCTGGTAAAAGTGGCGAAAAGCAACGTCGACCTGGCGAGCCAGGAAGTTCAGGACGCGAGCGACAGGTTCAAGGCGGGGGTGGACGACAATTTGCCCGTGGTCCAGGCGCAGGCGGCGTTGGCGGCGGCCCAGAGCCGACTGGTGGCGACGCTTTACCAGTACAACCAGTCGAAGCTGACGCTGGCGCGGAATACGGGTGTAGTGGAGTCGCAGTACAAGGTTTACCTCGGACGGTAATAGCGGCCGCGAGATGATGACACATTTGCAATCGAAGTGTGAAAACATAGGACATGGCGGACGGTTCGGAACGGATGCAGCTGGCAGTCAAAGGCGACTTCCGTTCTGCATTTAAGTCGCGAGACTTTCGGCTGTATCAAACAGCGCGGCTGCTGGTGATTCTGGGGGCTGAGGCGCAGTCGGTAGCCGTGGCGTGGCAGGTGTATGCGATCACGCATTCGGCGCTCGACCTGGGATATACCGGATTGGCGCTGTTTTTACCCGGGCTGTTTGTGATGCTCGCGGCCGGTCACGCGGCGGACCGGTTCGACCGGCGAAAGATCATTCTTCTCTGTTATGGGTTGCAGGCGATTTGTACTGCGATGCTGCTGTGGCTCTCGTTGAGCGCGACGGCGCTGAAGGGCGGCCGGGTGTGGCCGATCTACGCGGTGCTGATCGGGATCGGGTTGGGCCGGGCATTCAGCGGGCCGGCGGCGAGCGCCATGCTGCCCAGTCTGGTCCCGAAGGAAGATTTCGTCAACGCGGTGACCTGGGGCGCAACGGTCTATCAGATCGCCAATATGTCGGGGCCTGCTGTAGGCGGAATTTTGTTTACGCTGCCGCTGGCGGGTGTGGTGGCGATGTGGAATGGGGCGCCGGTGGTGTACGCGTTCACGCTGCTGATGTTGCTGGGGTTCATCGTGCTGGTCAGCATGATTCGCGCAAAGATGATCACGGAGAGGAAGGCCTTCAGCGTGAAGACGATGCTGGCGGGACTCGAATATGTCTGGCGGGCGAAGCTGTTGCTGGGCTCGATCTCGCTGGACCTGTTTGCGGTGCTGCTGGGAGGAGCGACGGCGCTGCTGCCGATCTTTGCCACGGACATTCTGCACGCCGGACCGCGAGGCCTCGGGCTGCTGCGCGCGATGCCCTCGGTGGGAGCTTTGGTGGTGTCGCTGACGATGCTGGTGAGGCCGATCAAGCGGAGGGCAGGCGCGACGATGCTGATGTGTGTTGGAATCTTCGGCGCGGCTACGGTGGTCTTCGGGCTGTCGAAGAGCCTGTGGCTGAGCGCGGCGGCGCTGGTAGTTGTAGGGGCGAGCGATATGGTCAGCGTGGTGGTTCGCTCGAGCCTTCTGCAGCTGGCTACTCCGCCCCAGATGCGCGGGCGCGTGAGTGCGGTGAACTGGCTGTTCATCGGGGCGTCGAATGAGTTCGGCGAGTTTGAGAGCGGCGCGACGGCGCAGTGGTGGGGCGCGGTCCGGGCGGTAGTGATCGGCGGAATCGGGTCGATGCTGGTGACGGCTTCGGCGGCAGGACTGTTTCCCGAGCTGCGGCGTGCGGACACGTTGACCGCGGAATCCCTGATGGGAGCGGACCGGGAGTTGAGTGTAGCGGAGCCGGTGAATTAGATTGGCGAGATTGAGATGAGCGGGAAAGGATTGCGATGAAGAATGCGGCGAAGGCGGCGATTGGGGCGACAGCGGTTTTGATTCTGGCGGTTGGCGGCGAGGTGTTGTGGCTGCATCATGAGCGGAACGCTCCGGTGGCTGTGAAAGCGCCGGAGCGCGAGGTGATGGCCGATGACGACCTGGTGTTCCTGAAGCAGAAGCGGCCCGATTCGATGAAGGACATAAAAGAGCTGAAGGGCGCAACTTTGTGGGTGTCGGCGGGAGGGCAGCTCGAGTACTATCCCTGCGTTGGACATGCGGCGCAGTACGCGAAGACCGCAGGGACGCTGCTGGGGGCGGAGCCGATCGTGGTAAAGGATGCCATCGAACAGGTGGCTCCGAAGAGTGCGACATTCCGGATTCCGGGCGGCGACAAGCAGGTTCTGCTTGTTTTCACGAAACCGGACGACGCGAAGGAATATGCGGTCCCGGTGGGGTATAAGCAGGATGGGCAGTATACGTTCCTCACGGACGAGGTTTTCTTCTATGACGATCCGCATGTGCTGTACAAGCACTGGGGGCCGCAGATATGGAAGGCGGTCGATTCGCACCAGGTCATTCTTGGGATGAACGAGCGGCAGGTGGAGCTGGCGCTGGGGCAGGTGAGCCAGAGCACGAGCAAGGACTACGGCAACCGCATGGTCGTGTTTGCGAATATGGGCAAACCGATGGCGGTGACCTTTGTGAAGAACAAGGTGACGGCGTTCCGGCCGGATCAGGGATTTTGATTGTTCTGGTGAATTAGCGCTTGACTACCGAGATGGTCAGCGTGCTCGGGTACTGCGCTGAGTGGTGGATCGCGGTGTGGGCGGCGATGCCGGCAGTCTCGTCGTAGTTGTTGCCGCCGGTGTTCAGGTTGCGGTCGAAGCGCGGGAAGTTGGAGCCGGCGACTTCGATGCGGATGCGGTGGCCGGCGTTGAAGTAGTTGCTGGTATTCATCGGCGTGAGGGTGACCTTGTAGATCTTGTCTTTTTCCATCCAGACGGTTTTATTGTCGCCGTCGCGGTAGCGCAGCCGCTGGATGGTCTCGTCGAGGTTGTAGGCTGTGCCGTCGGGCAGGACGTCGATGACCTTCACGGTGACGTCGGTGTCTTTTACATCGGAAGAGACGTAGAGCGTCGCGGTGATGGGACCGCTGACCTCGATGCCCTCCTTCAAGGGCCCTGAGGTGTAGACGAGGATGTCGGGACGCTCCTCCATCCTGCGCTGGTCGAGCGCGCCGCCGTTGCCGGGAATGGTGTTGGCGGCGCAGCAGACGTTGCCGCCGTAGCTTGGCGTGGGATGCAGGGGGTCGTAGGTGAAGTGGTCGGGAAGATCGGTCTTCAGGTTAATGTCAGTTGGCTGCGCGGTGAATTGCACCAGCGACGAAGGCGCCGATGAGGTAGAGAGAACCAGCTTGCCATCGCCGTGCAGGGTATTGGCGTTACCTGCGCTGGTCAGGTCGAGCGTTATATTTTTTGCGCCTTCGGGAGGCCATGTTTCGGAGTGCTGCCACTGATTCGAGCCCATGGTGAAGTAGGTGACCCTGGGCTGCTTCTGGAGGAAGCCGTTGTCTTCGCCCTTGAGGAAGTGATCGAACCAGGCGTAGGTGAGTGCGTCGTAGTCGAGGCGGGCATCGCCCATGCTGCGTTCGCCGACCACAGTGTTTTCGGTCGCTCGCTTGTAGCCGCAGTGCAGCGTGGGTGCGATGACGGCGTACTGCTGGTTGGCGGCCTCGCCCTTCGCGGTGAAGCGGACGAAGTTGTACGCGGCGAGGTTGGGGCCGATCGAGACGTCGTACCAGGTCATGAACCAGAAGCCGGGCACGTTGATCGGCATGGTGTCGGACTGCCAGAGTCCGCCTTTGCGCCACGCGGGATCGTTGGGCGTGCGCTCGATCATGGCGCCGCCGGTGGTGTCGGGCATCTTGTCGGCGAAGATGCCATTCGGGCCGTCGACGGCGGCGATGATGTCCTTCTCCGGAAGATGTTCGAAGGCCCTGGCCCAATCGACCGGAGGCATCTGCGGGGCGAGGTCGAACATCTTCGAGGCGTTGATTAATTCCTTCTGCGAAGCGCCTTTGGGGAACATGGGACGGACCTGGTTCTGCTCGCCGGAGAGCCAGTCGATGAAGAGCATCTGCACGGCGCCGCCGCGATACCAGTTGCCCTGCTCGTTGTAGGGGCCGACTTTGCCTACGCCGGCGCCGAAGCTCTGTGGGATGATCGTGGTCAGCGCTTTGTTGCCGAGCGAGGCTGCGGCGAGCTGCCACTCTGCTGTAGACGAGCAGCCGATAAGACCGATTTTGCCATCGGACCAGGGCTGCGCCGCCATCCAGTTGAACTGGTCATTCGCATCGGAGAGCGGCGCGCCGAGGATGTCGTAGTTGCCCTCGGAGAAGAAGTGGCCACGCTCGTTCATCTCGACCAGGACGTAGCCGCGTTTGACGGCGTCGAGCTCGGTGGACATGTCACGGTAAGTGCCGAGGCGGACGTCCCAGAAGTTGAAGTTGTAAGGCGTGCGGCTGAAGATGATGGGATATTTCTTGCTCGTATTCTTGGGCCGGTAGATGTCGGCGGCCATGCGCGCGCCGTCTTTCATCGGCACCATCACCTTGCGGTCGATGATGGCGATATCTTCGAGCTCTTTTTCGATGGACTCGCGCTTTTCAATCAGAGCCTTGGTCTGCGCGGGAGTGAGCGGCTGCCTGGGGCCCTGGGCGAGAACGGGGACAGTGAGGGTGCAGAGGAGGATAAAGGCGGAGGGACAAAAGCGCATGACGATGGACTCCCTGATTTTTGCGTGATGCAAGCGTAACAGAGGGAGCTCCGTGTGCTTCCAGGGAACGGCGCATTGCCGAATGTCTGGAAATTTCCTCAGTCAACCAGTTAGGCAGGATGGAGCGATAAACTTATTGCCTAGGTTTCGATATGGACGTACTCGAGCGGTGTGATAATGCGCGTGCCTTTGCAGGATCCAAGAATAAGCAAATCTTTATCACCCGCAACGAGATAGTCGGCCCTGGCCAAAGATGCGCACTCAAGAAACATATCGTCCGATGGATCGCGACAGATATGTACCGTATGTCTGAGCGTATAACGTGAAGAGCGCGCGAGGATCGACTCTATGGCTGCAAGGGTTGTTTGGCTTGTCCACGCAAACTTTTCTGTAAGGACACGAAAGACCTCCTCCTCAAGTTCGTCCGCGGTCGCAATGATGTCTTCTCGCATGGCTTTTTCGAGAGCCTGAACTGGAGGACCATACTGCCTGCCGAACTGCAGAGCGGAAATCCAGACATTTGTATCGAGAACGACGATCAATGTTTTTTTCCATGCTTCTCGCCTCGCTGTCGCCGTGGAACAGGCCCTCTGCGCACTTCGCGAATCAGCCGGGGGATATCCACTTCTGCATAGGCTTCGGGATTGCGAGTCGCCGCGTATCGATTGATCTCTTCCAAGGTCTGCCGCGCCTGCTGGGTATAGTAGGTTCGGAACGCTTCGCGGAAGAGCTCACTCATCGTCCGGCTGTCGCGACGAGCGAGAAATTCAGCCTTTGAGGCAAGTTCAGGCGGCAGGCTGATGGTGTATGTCTTCGATGTCCTCAATCCAGTTGCCATGACAATATCTTACAATGTAATGTAATTCATTACAATCTAACATTACCGCAATCCGGGGCCTGGCCGTAGACTACAGGCTCGCGGCCGGGGGGCTTGTGTTTACGCCGCATCTGCCGGCGGAACATTTTGAATTGGGACACGGAACAGGAGCGCAAGGCTCGCATGAGTATTAGTTGGGTATTAACTGAGTATTAGATGAGTATTACCGGATCGAGCCGACCCGAAGTGCAGAGACTCGATCGTGCCGCCGGGTCATTTGTCGAGTACGGTTATGGGTTAGCATAGCGCCTGCGCACAAATTTCCAATAAGACAGGCTTTTACTAGGACCGCGGAGGCCAAGAGATGCTGGACGTACATCCACCGGATAAAAAAATTAATGGTGTTAGAGACTTTCTTCTGCACCTGTTTACGATTACGGTGGGATTGCTGATCGCCCTGGCGCTGGAGGGATGCGCGGAGCGCTGGCACCAGCATCGTGTGCGCGATGAGGCCGACCGGAACCTGCAGCAGGAGATTCGAGATAACGAAATCAGCCTGGCTACCACGCGGAATGCGATTGCAACCGAGGAGAAGAACCTCATCCAGACTTCCCGGTTTCTTCAGGCCAGAATCCAGAACAAGCCATACGATCTGACCGGAGTTACGTTGCAATTTACCAACGCCGCGCTGAGCGATGCGAGCTGGAGAACCGCGACCGCAACCGGTGCGCTCAGTTTTATGGAGTACGGCAGGGTGCAGCAGTTTGCCTCGGTCTACCAGGAGCAGGAGCTGTTCTCGCGCCTGCAACTGGAGGCAATCGACAGCTACCTGCAGCTGCACTCGTATATCGCCTATGGATCCGACCCTAAGACGATATCGAGCGAAGAGGCCAAG
>DATAVY010000222.1:0-7851 GCA_036267495.1 Edaphobacter sp. | reverse complement strand
GAAACCCATCCGCGATCTCCGTCACCATCTTCCTGGTCCGCGGCGTCCCGTTATACAGCACAAGCTCGAGCGCAGGATGAAACACCATGTACGACCGTCCCTTGCCCCACCCCCACACACCTCCCTCCGCCATCTTCGTCCCGCTGTAATAGGACGAGCGAACCTGCCGCTGCCCCGCGACGTTGATCCCGGTCAGCCATTCCAGCCGCCGCGACGTCTCCATCGCGCGCTCGATCTGCTTGGGGCTGCCGAAGTCGATCATCATCGCCTGCCCCAGCACGTTGATGCCGTCCTCATAGCTGTGCAGCTCGTCGTACTGAGCCGTAGCCAGGCCGTTGCTGAACATATCCGTCGCATACATCGTGTCCAGCGTCCGCAGCAGCGAGTGCTTCAGCTTGTCATGATCCGCGCCCATGAACGCAAGTCCTGGCCACCAGTTCAGGAAGTCGCTGTCGTCCGACAATCCGCCGCCGAACTCGCCGTCCGAGATCTGCCGATTGTCGATGTACCAGTTGATGAGGCGATCGAGGTAGCCGAGATCTGTGGTCTGCAGGAACGCCCACTCGGGAACGCCAGCTGGAGCTTTCGGTAGCGTGAAGGGAGGCTTGATCTGCTCGTGGTTCATCTCGTTCCAGTACTTGCGGCCGAGGTCGTTGGTCGGATCGACACGCAACAGGTCGGTGATGTCGGCATCGAACCGGTTGAAGATATTCAGCTTCCGTGAGTTGACCGACTCTTCGACGAGGTTGGCGTAGTTATCGCGCACCTGAGTCAGGCGATCGCTTACATGCTCTGGCAGCGCGTCCTTCCACGGCTTGAAGATCAGCCGCAGATGCATGCCTTCGAGCGCCGCGGGCCCAAACTCCGCACTCGCCGACGCGATCGTCAAGTAGAGACTCCTGCCGTTCGGCAGGATGCGGTCCCGCGTATCGAGCCACAGCGTATGCGGCTCGCCGGGCTTGACGGAGAAGCTGACGTCGAGCATGTCGCGCATCGGCCAGATCGGGTCCTTGATCTGGATGCTCATCGGGATGTATTCGCCATGAGTTGGCTTGAGGTTGAGCGCGGGGAGATCGATGGCGATGCCGTCGAGTCCGGCGTGCATGTTCTCCCAGCTGTAGGAAGTTCCGTGACCTTCATCTGCCTGGAGACCGCGGAAGTCCGCGGGCACGAGCAGATGGACAATCGGCAGGCTTCGCTTCGCGGTTGTTGCATCTGCCGTTTGTCTGCCGCGAGTGATCGCGGTTCTTCCTCCGCCGGTTGAGACTCCGGGCATTGCGATCATCGTAGCGCGTTCGTCGGCGGGAAAGCGACCGTGAATGAAGGTGACGAGCGGAGTGAGCGAAGGATTGTCGAGCGCGGCGCTGCTGGTGATGTTGTAGTGAAGAACTGCGATTCCTTCGGGCTCTTTTCCGGGATGAATGTAATAGGCGGAGAACTCGCCGATCGGCCATTCTTGTTTGACGTTGGTGAAGCGTACCCTCTCACCAGTTATAGGTTGGGAGAGATCGTTGGTGGTCCGTTCCTGGCCTTCAGGGCGGTCGAAGAGCGTCCGTGCGAGCTGGGGCGATGTATCGTGCTGGTCAGGATCGGCGATCGCTCCTGGCTTGCCTTCGCCTGGTGTCAGCAGGGAGACGTTGCCCCAGGCTCCGCCCTGAATCTCCAGATGGTTCCAGGGCTCGCCGGGCAGGTAGAAGGTGACGGACTTGCCGGAGAGCGCGTAGCAATCCCAGTCGGGAAGCTGGAAGTAGTCGAAGCGTCCGGTCAAGGAGGAGCGGTTGTAGACGCCGGGCCAAGTGGTCTCGCGGATGCCGTCGGTGCCTTTCCACCACCAGCGCTTGAGGTCATAGGCATCGTGGATCTCCACCTTGCGGATGGTTGTGTCGGCCGCGGGCAGCGGCGCGGGGAAGTCGCCGGGACGATTCCATCCGTAGTGAAACCACCATTCCTTCTGCCAGCCGGGTTGCGTGACATCGCGCTGGAGCGGCGGGATCGACCGCGGCGTCTCGCCTTTGGCGAGCGAGGCGATGTTGTCGTCCGAGAGCATGCGGTCGTAGATGCGCAGCTCGTCGATATCGCCGCCGCGATCGTAGTTGTACGAGCTCTCGACACCGGTTGGAGCGATGATGCGCGAGTGCGGACCGAACTGGTCGAGGGCGGCGTCGAACATGCCGGTTGCGGCTTTCTCGCCGGCCAGCTTGCCGTTGACGTAGAAGCGGATTCCGGTTGTCTCGTCCCAAGCGAGGGCGAGATGAACCCACTGGTTGGGCCTGGGAAAGTCCGGCATGGTGTAAGAGACGCGAGTTCGTCCGAGGTTGATGTCGGTGACGAAGGCGTCGAAGCCGTGACCGTTGTAGTCGATGCGCAGCCAGACCATGTCCCAGCTGGAGTGATCGCCGTAACCGACGCGGAAGATGGGAAACTCAGTCGCGTCGACTGGATCGCGCGAACGCCAGTCGAACGATAGCGTTCCTCGCTGCGAGTAGATATTTCCCGGAGCCCAGTAGGACAGAAGTTGATTGTTGCCGCATTGAAGGTAAGAACCTTTGGCACCGTCAGGAAGAATCTTGACGTCTTTCAGGAAATTCGGCGTTGGATTTCCGCCGGCGGCGTAGTCGGCGTTGAATCCGTGATCGCCGGAGAGGTAGAAGAGCAGGCCGGGTTCTTTGGAGGGTTCGGTGGCGGCGAGCATTGTGCCGGTGAACAGGCACAACGTAAGAAGTGATGACAAACGACGCATAGGTCCCGCCCGAGAGCTAATTCAGCTCGTGAATGCCGACGGGACCAATCGTTTTCGCGACGACGGAATTGGTCCGACCGGTGACGCGACATTGTGGACTATGCTGCCTGGAGAATGCAACCTTTGCCGAAGAGTTGTGGGGGGTACCCCCCCTTGCCTGCGTATAAAACTAATAGATGCAATGATTTAAATGAAGAGATGGCGCTAAAATATTGCATCGACAGGGGTTGCGTCCAAAATATTGCTAACAAAGGATTTATTCATTTTAACTGCGAAACTCCGGCGTTGGGCCGGAGTTTTCTTTGACTCTATGTATTAAGCATAGCAGATTGACCCTAACTAAAATGCCAGTTTGGCGATAAATATATTGCTTTTGAAATGTGTTAGTTAGCGCAGTTTTGAGCGATCCGGGGGCTTGACAAGCGTTTTCTGGGCGGAATTTAAGAAAAAAGTTGTAAGTGCAACAAATCAAGATAGATTTTTGTGACAGAAAGCGCATAAAGGTGATGAACAATGATGATGTGGCTTATGAAATGAAGGGCTAAAGCCCCACGCTAATCCCAAAGACACCTGCAGGGGTTTCTGGGGCAAAAGAGGGTGCTGAAAAGGTGGGTCGCGAAACAAAACGTACCTCAGCGTTTAAAGCCGCATCGCAAACAGTGCGCCTTCGGCACGGCTGAAGCCGTGCCCTTAAGCAAAACGGATTTTCAGCGTGAGCGGGGCTGGCGAGATCCTCCAGAACGATCTCCGGAGGGACGTCCGGGCCTGCTTTGTGAAGGCCTCCCTTGTGATGGTCTGTTTTGTGACGGTCTGTTTTGCGATGGTCTTGAGGTGTGCGGCTGGTTGCCTCCGGGACGGTTTTGCGGGCGAGAGAAACCCGGGTTCGAGCCGTGATTACCGGGTCGCGCGGGCTGAATGCCTGGGCGATTTCCTGGCCGATTCCCCGGACGATTCCCGGGAGTATAACCGGGCCGGCCTGACGGACGATAGGCGGGGCGATTGGAACCAGGCCGAACATAGCCGGGCCGGTGAATGGAGCTTGGGGGACGATAGTTGCGGGGACGATATCCCCAGTTGCCTCCATAGCCGGGGCGATTGCCGTAGAAGATGGGCCGCGGGCGATACCAGGGCTGCGATGGGCGATAGCCGCCGCGCCATCCGCCCCATGGGCCGTGGTTGTAGTAGATGCTGCGGCCTCCCCAGTTCCATCCCCAGCCGCCCCATCCCCAGGGACGGTTGTTAACGAGAAGAGCGCCGATGCCGATGCCTGCTCCGAAGCTGAGAAAAGATGTGGCGACCACGCCGCCCGCGGGCCTGACGTAGACGACGGTGGGATCGTACTGCGGAACGTAGACGATCTGCGGATTAGCCGGCTGGATCGCGTACACAGGCTGGCCCGCGGCCTGCTCCACCTGGACCTGCTGCTGCGGGGTGCTGCGCAGCGCTCCGGAGGCGTAGGCCTGGGAGCGAAGGCGCTGGATGGAGGCGGCGACTTCGGCCTGATTGGCGGTGACTGCCTGGCCGATCGCGGCGTAGTCGTCGATGTGCTCCGCCATCATCTCGATGACGGTGGGGAAGCTGGTCAGCGAGATGAATGCGGGATCGAATCCCTGCTGCTGGGCGGCATCGGTCAGCGCAGTGCCGGTAAGATTTTTGTTGTTGGCCAGCCAGTTGTCTACGTCGAGAATCTCCTGCGGGTTGGTGGACGCGGTGGTGATTTGTGCAAGGAGCGAGTCGGGATAAAGCGCGACCGGAGCCAGAAGCTGATCGAGCTCCTGCGGCGTCGGCGGAGGCGCGGCAGCCTGCGCAGGAGCAGGAGGCGGAGCCTGAGCGTGAAGCGCGGGCGCTGCCAGGAAAAGAAGGCTGACGAGAGCAAAGAGAGTGGCGATGCTGGATTTCCGATGCATGGAGGCTCCGTAGCGGTGCGGATAAATTGCGGCGAAGAACTATGGCGCGAGTTGAGACGAACAAGTATATCGCTCGGCGATTTTCCTGCATTGCACGGCGGCCGGCGGGGGCGTTGAACGGGAAAAGCGAGTTCTATTTCACAGGAAAAAATCGAACAGCAGATTCCCTTCGGGAATGACGACAAGGAAGGCAAGGGCAAAGATTGTTTTCAGCAGCCTTCGACCAGGCCGAGTTATCGCTCCAACAGGCCGAAATATCGTTGCTAGTGAGAGAGCAATCCGAAGATGGCCACGCCGTTTTGAGTTCCGACGTAGACTTTGCCGTTCACGATCATGGGAGCGATGAACTTGTTTCCATTTCCGAAGCTGTCGCGGCCGTTGGCGGCCTGGCTGCTGTTGTAGAGTTCATGAGCCAGATTGGCGGGATCGTAAGCGTGCAGCACTCCGGAAGCGGTGAGGCTCGATTCCAGCGCCCAGACGATGCCGTTTTGTGTTCCGTTGGAAGAGATCGACGGGGTGGGGCCGGGATGCGGAAATTTGACGGCAGACACGCTGGATGGAGTGGTTGCGAGCTTCGCGTTGACCAGGGGGAAGGCTTTGAGGTTGTCGCCGTCGGCTGCGTAATAGAGCACGCCGTTGAAATAGGCGGGAGTGGAGTAGACCAGGCCGGACATGGCGCCGGGGAGTTCCTGATAGATATTGCTGTCCATGGGGTTGTTGGCGGGATTGAATTTGCCCATGTTGTCGCGGTCGGCGAGGTAGATGTTTCTGTCTTTGCCTGCGCCCACGATGAGATGGAAGACGTGGCCGTTGGCGTCTGTCTGGTCGGGCAATAACAATTCGCCGCCCGAACCGAGGTCGAGATCGTCGGCGGATTCGGCGTTGGTGTTGAAGGTTTCGAAGTAGTCGGCGACCGCGAGTTTGGGACTGGTGGTGAGCCTCACCATGGCGTTGCCGTAGTCGCCTTTGGTGGGAAAGCCGTTGATGTCGAGGGTGGCATCGAAGGTGCCGTTGGCGTCGAGGAGATAGATGCTGCCCGCGCTGTCGGCTGCCATGCCGTCGCCGCTCATCCAGATGGAGCCTTCGTGGCCGTTGGGCGTGAGGTTCAGGACCTGCGTTTGTTGCAAGGTCGATTCGCTGTAGGCGATGACCCAGCCGGTGTAGAGGCCGATGTCGCAGTGCGAGGTCCAGCCGGTGTAGAGGTTGCCGTTCAGCAGCAGGAGTGCGGCGCGCTCGGCGTATTGCGATGGATCGAAGACGACGTTGCCATTCTGCGAGTTGTCTCCCTGGCCGGGATAGCTGGCGGCGACCTCGGTGGGACTGCCGCTGACTTCCGCGCCAGTTTTGAGGTCGAGCGCGTGCAGACGCTGATGATAGCCGCCGTTCGCGTCCTTGGTCATGCCGACGGTGAACAGGGTTCCATTGGCTCCCTGCCTGCGATCGATGACCGGGGTCGAGGTGATCCCGATCTCGGGCGTGATCTGCGAGCAGCCGTGATCGTCGCTGGTGGTTTCGCCGGCGCCGAGGATCGAGGTCTTCCAGATCTGCACGCCGGTGTCGGCATCGAAGGCGTAGACGCTGTCATGCTCGGTGGCGACGTAGAGGATATTGTGAAGCTGGTTGCCGATGATGACATTGGCGAGATAGAGCGGCTGCGCGTCTACTTTGCTATCGACGGGGAAGAAGCCGGTTTTGCCGAACTGGGTTGAGTTCACATTGGACTGCGTGAGGATCGTCTCCAATGGGTTGAGTCCGTCGCGCGCGAGATCGTAATGATAGGTGGTGACGTCGGGGGCGTTGGTGGTTGGAGCGGCCTGCACGGTCAAAGCCAGCGACGCGGAGTGAGCCAGGGAGCCGGACGTGCCCGCGAAGCTGATGGTAGAAGTAGCCGCCGCCGCCGTGATGGCTGCGGTGAGGGTTGTGCTTTGCGCGACGCCCGGAGTCAGGTTCAGACTCGACGGGTTCGCGGTGACACCTGTGGGCAGGCCGGTAATCGCGACCGCTACCGTGCCGGTGAAGGAGTTGACCGCGGCGGCCATGACGCTAACCGGAGAACCCGCCGCTCCGGCTGTGAGGGTCAACGACGCCGGCGATGTGGTCAGCGTGAAGTCAGGCGGCGGAGGGGGTGCGGCGATGGTTGCAGTGACTGTGGCGGAGTGGCTGAGCGCTCCCGAGGTGCCGGTGAAGGTGAGCGTCGTGTTGCCGGGGGCGGCGGTTGCGGCCGCGGATATGGTTACAGTCTGCGCGGCGCCGGGAGTGAGGGAGAGAGTTGCGGGCTGCGCGGTTACGCCGGTGGGGAGCCCGGTGATGGCTATCATTACGGTCCCGGTAAATCCGTTGACCGGAGCCGCATTCACGCTGACCTGCTGTCCCTGTCCGCCCGGGTCGAGCAAGAGGGTGGCAGGCGTCGAGGTGAGAGCGAAGTCGGCTGGGGGCTTGGAGCTTCCGCCGCAGGATAATGTTGCCACACAGACAAGAAGGCATGAAAGCATGCCCAGCGCTCTCGAGAAAGGATTCATCTCAACTCTCCCTGTCGACTAAGGTTGATCTTGCTTTCGTCAGCAGCCACTATGACAGATCGAAGGTACACCAATTTTCCAGGAGGATTTGTCAGGGAGTTGTCTCTTGCTGGTGAAAAGGCGCGACAGGATTTTAGTTTGTTTGTGGGCAGAATTGAGGTGATCCGAGCAATCGCACGGTTTTCTTACGGTTGTGCCCGGGGTGTATCGACCTATAGAAGAGCGTGGGAAATACGTCGAACGGGTCGAAAGATATGGAGAAAGTCAGGCACTACGAGCAAACCGCAGGCCCTTCGACTCCGCTGCGCTCCGCTCAGGATGACAGTTTCTATATCTATTAATCACCACGCTCAAGCTATGTTCACCTACGCTCAAGCTGTACTCACCTGAGCGAGCTATCTATGCACCTCAGTTGCGACGGCCGAGGGTGGGGCGGTCGTCGGTGCTGTTGGCTGGGTTGTTGGGGTTGTTGGGATCGTTGTTGCCGTTGCTGGCGCGGCGGAGGGTGGGCTTGTTGCCGTCTTTGCCGTTGTTGATCTTGCGCTTGTTTTCGAGACGGGCGAGGCGGGCCTTGACGTCGTCGAACTCGGAGGTCGTGACCATGTAGTCCGGCCGCGCGGGCATGATGGTGGCGATCTCTTCTTCGGAGTGCATGATGCGGTCGGGGGTCTGGGGGTGGTCGGAG
>DATAVY010000221.1:0-10161 GCA_036267495.1 Edaphobacter sp. | reverse complement strand
CCGCTTTCGGGCTATGACGTGAAGAAGATCTTTGCTTCGACTCCGATGGCCGGCTTCAGCGATAGCCCGGGTGCGATCTATCCAGCGCTGCGCAGGCTGGAGAAATCAGGTTTGGTGCGGAGCGAGGTTCAACGGTTAGCTGGGTTGCGGAGGCGGCGCGCGTTCGAGATTACGTCCAAGGGAGTGGCTTCTCTGAAGGCATGGCAAAGCAAGCCGATTGCCGAAGAGGATATGGTGCGCGGGACCGCAGAGCTGCTGCTGCGCTTCGCTTTTATGGACGAGACGCTGGGCGCGAAACGGTCGCTGCTGTTTCTGCAGGAGTTCGCAGGAAAGCTGTCTTCTTATATTCCTACCCTGCGTAGTTACGGGGATGCTCATGCGAGTGCGATGAGCGCGTCGGGGCGGCTGGCGCTGGAGTGCGGGATTCAGGAGTACGAGGCCCGGCTTGTCTGGGCGAAGAACTCAATTGCGCGATATCGGCGAAGGGAGAAAGAGCGATGACGATGACTATGAGGATTGTCCTTTACTGTTTGCTGGGTGGTTTGTCTCTAACAGTTGTGGCTGCCGGCGCAGGTCACTTTGGCTGGTGGTGGTTGTCCGGCGTGGTCTTGTCGGCGGCGTTTGTGCCAGTGGCCCGGTTTGGGCCTCAACGCTGGTGGATGCAGTTCGGCGTCATCCTGCCGTGTCTGTTTGTGGTGGGATCGCTGTGTACGGAGTCGGAGGTGTGGGTGTTCTTTCCTGCTCTGCGAGGAGGGGTGGGACGGGATGTGGCGGGAGGGTTCGTGATGTATCTGATTGTTGCGCTGGCGCTGGCGTCTCTGGCGAAGCTACTGCGACTGACAGATGGGTCTGATGTGCCTCCGGAGCCGCGCGCTTTGTGGGCGGCCGCGGGGATGGTGCTGCTGAGCGGCCTTTCCTACGTGGTGTATTACCTGATCTTTGGGTCGATCACTTACACGATGTTTACCAGGCAGTACTATCCGGGGGGCGCGGCGATCGCTCGGAACCTCGGCCTCACATTCTGGTTGATCCAACTGGCACGAGGAATCGTGATGACGCTTTCGGTCGTTCCGGCGATCTATACGCTGAGGATGCGGCGCTGGACGGCGGCGATCGCCATTGGCGTCTTGGTGTGGGTTGTGGGCGGGGCGGCTCCATTGCTTGTGCCGAATGGATTGATGGGGTCGACGCAACGCTTCATCCATATCATTGAGATTCTGACGCAGAATGTGGCGCTAGGTATCACGGCGGTATTGCTTCTGCGCCCGGGCCGCCGGCGGTCCAGTGTGTCCGAAATGGCAACTGCGGGTTAGGCCGCGACTCGAAAACAATATACTTATGGATGATATGTCTCTCCCATCCATTGAAGACCAGCTTGATTTGATAACCAAAGGTGTGGCGGAGATTGTTCCGCTGGATGCGCTGAAGGAGCGCATTGCGAAGTCGATCGCGTCGGATAAGCCGATGCGGATCAAGGCAGGATTCGATCCTACGGCTCCAGATTTGCATCTGGGCCATACGGTGCTGCTTCGAAAGCTGAAACATTTTCAGGACCTGGGACATACAGTCATTTTTTTGATTGGGGATTCCACGGCGCTGATTGGCGATCCGACGGGACGGAATGTGACGCGCAAGCCGCTGACGCCCGCTGAGATTGCGGTGAATGCGGAGACATATAAGGAGCAGGTGTTCCAGATTCTTGATCGTGAGAAGACGGAGGTGCGATACAACTCCGAGTGGCTGGATAAGCTGAGCTACTACGACATGGTGAAGCTGATGGCGCAATTCACGGTGTCGCAGATGCTGGAGCGAGAGGATTTTCATAAGCGCTTCAACGAGGAACAGCCGATTGGGTTGCATGAGCTGATCTATCCGATTGCGCAGGGCTACGATTCGGTCGCGCTGGAGTGCGATGTGGAATTGGGGGGCACGGACCAGAGGTTCAACCTGATGCGCGGGCGCGACCTGCAGAAACACTATGGCCAGCCGCAGCAGATTGTCCTGATGATGCCGATCATCGAAGGCCTCGATGGCGTGCAGAAGATGTCGAAGTCCCTGGGCAATGCGATCGGGGTGCATGAGCCGGCAGGGGAGATGTATGGGAAGTTGATGTCGATCTCAGACGAGCTGATGTGGAGATATTGGACGCTGCTGACGGATCTGCGCGGCTCGGAGATTGAGGCGATGCAGGCGGAGGTGCGCGAGGGCAAGCTGCATCCGATGCAAGCGAAAAAGAATCTGGCGTGGACGATTACGAAGGGATTCCACTCGGACGCAGAGGCCGATGCGGCGGCGGAAGGCTGGGCGAAGATGTTTCAGCAGCGCGGGGTGAGTGAGGACCTGGCTGTGGTGAAGATTTCGCGCCGGGAAGAGGGGCTGATGCAGGGCGAAGAGTTTCGCATGCCAAAGCTGCTGGTGCTGGCAGGCCTGGCGAATTCGACTGGAGAAGCGACCCGGAAGCTGGGGGAAAATGCAGTCAGCCTGAATGGGGAGAAGATTTCGGCGCGGACGGTTTCGCAAAACAGTCTGGGAGATTCGCCGGTTATGCGGTTAGGGAAAAAGAGTGTGCGGGTGGAGTGGCGGTGAGCTAGCGTGATTGGGAAGCCTGCAAACATTGTTGAAAGATCTGCATCTTAGAGAACGTGGGTCTATGAGATTGAGATTTTGTTCACGACTGTTCGTCTTGAGTTGCTTTCTGCTGGCAGGGCTGGGGTGGGCGCGCGCACAGGAGACCACGGGCGCCTCGGGGGACGCGAAGGCGATTGTGCAGGCGGCCGTGAAAGCGGAGATCAATGCCGACAATACCGACCGCACGCGCTGGCGGTATAAGGATGAACGCAAAGAGCAGAACAACAGCGTCTACATCGTAGTGGAGACAGATCATGGGTCGGTGAAACGTCTGATCGGGCGTAGTGGGAAGCCGCTCACTGAGGACGAAGCAAAGACCGAAGATGCGCGGGTGCGAAGCTTCATCAACGATAAAGAGAAGCTCGCCAAAGAGCGCAAGGACAGCACACAGGATGACAAAAACGCTCGCGAGTTGATGAATATGCTGCCCGAGGCGTTCCTGTGGAAGATAGCCGGCGACGAGGGAGATAATGTCAGGCTGCATTTTCAGCCGAATCCGAATTTCAGTCCACCGGATATGCAGTCGCGGGTGTTGGGCGAGATGATTGGCGAGATGGTGGTCAATAAAAAGCAGCACAGAATTGTGACGATCAGCGGAAAGCTTGTCGAAGACGTGACGATCGGGTGGGGATTGCTGGGACGGCTCAAGGAAGGTGGCACATTCCGGGTGGAGAGGCGCGAGGTTGCTCCCGGGCTGTGGCAGATTACTGAGACTCACGTGCACATTCAGGGAAAGGTGCTTTTTTTTAAGGACATCAGCCAGCAACAGGATGAGGTTCAGTCGGGCTTCACCGAAGTGCCGGCCGGAACAACCCTGGAGCAGGCAATCGAGATGTCTCGTCCGGAGAACGGGGCGGTGAAGTAAGGACTGGCTGTATTCTCACAGATGATGGCGCGGACTCCCTATCCACAGACCGATCGCGAGCTGATGCGCCTGATCGAGCGCTCCCCTGGACATCGCGCCGGTTATAAGCAGCTGATTCGCGAGTTAGGTTTAGGCGGCGGTCGCGAACGGCGATTGCTGCTCGAACAGCTTGCGCGTATTACCGCTCGGGGAGAGCTGGTTAAGACCGAGAGCGAACAGTGGAGTCTGCCCTCCGCCGCTCCGGAAAAGACGAAGAGGATTAAGGGCGATGGTGCGGACATGCCTGCGGAGCATCGCGCAACGCGGGATCGCCTGGTAGCGGGACGACTCGATCTGCATCGCGATGGGTATGGGTTTGTGAGGCCGAATGGCAGCGCGGATCGGGCCGACGATCTTTTCATCCCTCCAAATGAGCTGAACGGCGCGATGCAGGGAGATGAGGTGCTGGTGGATGAGGCTCCGCCGGGACGCGATGGGCGGAGATCGGGGCGGATTGCGCGCGTGCTGAACCGGCGTAACCCGACGGTGGTCGGAATCTTTCATTATGCAAGGACGCATGGGCGCAGTGCCTGGGATAACGCGCCGATGATCAATGGAAATTACGTTACGCCATTGGATGAACGAATGACGCAGCCGATTCTGATTCCTGAGGGAGCGGAGATTTCAGCGATACCGAAGGAGACGCCACACCGCGTGATTGGCGAGGAAGCGCACGCGCAGCAGGTTCACTGGTCGCAAGAGTTGGATCCGCATCGCCCGCTGGAGGGATTGGCGGTTGATGTGGAGATTACCGATTTTCCAACACCGGCAAGACCGGCGCGAGGGCGCGTCATTGAAGTGTTGGGACCGCCCGATGCTTTTGGCGTCGACGTCGAGATCATCATTCGCAAGCATCATCTGCCGCATGTGTTTCCGGCGAATGTGCTGGCCGAAGCTACTGCCTCTTCGGAACAGACGGTAGATACGCTGAATGCGAAGGAGAGAGGAAGGCGTCGAGATTTTCGCGGACTGGATATCGTTACCATCGATGGCGAGACAGCTCGGGATTTTGACGATGCCGTGTTGGTGCGTTCGCTGAAGAATGGCAACTGGGAGCTGCAGGTTCATATTGCGGATGTGAGTCATTACGTCAGGCCGGGAACGGCGCTCGACCTTGAGGCAAGGCTGCGGGGCACGTCGGTTTATTTTCCCGACCGGGCGATTCCCATGCTGCCGCCGCAACTCTCCAGTGGGATCTGCAGCCTGCGTCCGGAGGAAGACCGCCTGGTTCTCAGCTGTTTGATGGAAATCGATGGCCGTGGCGAGATATTGGGGTATGAGGTATGTGAAGGAATTATCCGCAGCGCGAAGCGGATGACGTACACGCAGGTCCAGGGAGTGCTCGACGGAAATGTGGAGACCCGCGCCGAGTTTGCCGAACTGGCGCCGGAGTTTGAACGCATGTACGAGCTGGCGTTGAAGCTGAATGCGAAGCGGCACCGGCGCGGATCGATCGACTTCGACCTGCCGGAGCCGGTGATTCAATTTGATCCCGATGGAAATATGGAAGCGATCGTTCGTTCGCAACGCGGATGGTCGCATCGGTTGATCGAGGAGTTCATGCTGTCGGCGAACGAGTGTGTTGCGACGTGGATCGAGTCGCAGGGCGTGCCGGGCATCTACCGCATTCATGAGATTCCCGATCCGAAGCGCATCATCGATTTCGAAGAGACTGCAAGTCAGTTTGGCTATTCGCTGGGCTTCAGCAGCCTGCCGGTAAAGCGGGTCCAGACCAGGGGCGACCGTCGCGATGCGCGTGGAACCAGCCGTCAGGTCAAGACACATGAAGTCGCGGAATCGATTCCTGTGACACCGCAGATGTACCAAAGGCTGACGGCAAAGATTGCCGGCAAACCGGAGGAGCGGATTCTTTCCTACCTGATGTTGCGATCTTTGAAGCAGGCCCGCTATAGCGAAGAGAACGTCGGGCACTTCGCGCTGGCTTCGCCGAGCTATACCCATTTCACTTCGCCGATACGCCGTTATCCGGATTTGATGGTGCATCGGCTGCTGCGAGACCTGATTCAGTCGGGTGCGAACCCAAGAGGGCCGGCGATTTTATCGGACGCTCCTCAGCCCTGGCAGCAGAAAACGCCGCAGGGAGCGCGTCCGGAGAAGAGCGAAAGGCCTTCGCTGGAGGGACCTGTACCGGAGGCGGAGCTTGGCGCCATCGCCGCGGAATCAAGCCAGTCGGAGCGGCGGGCCGATGACGCAGAACGCGAGTTGATTGAATGGAAGAAGATCAAGTTCATGCAGGATCGCGTCGGCGAGGACTTCAATGGGATCATTCTCTCCTGTACGAAGTATGGTTTTTTTGTGGAGCTTAATGATTTGTTCCTCGAGGGTCTGGTGCCGCTGAGTTCTTTGCAGGATGACCGGTATTTCTTTCGCGATACGGACCGGCAGATTGTCGGGGCGCGCAATGGACGTGTGTTCAAGATGGGACAGCGGGTGCATGTGCTGCTCGATCGCATCGATCGGCAACAGCGTCGGCTGCAGTTTGCTTTGCTTCCGCCGGAAGGAGAGATTGCGGGCCAACCGGGATCGCTGCGACGAACAAAAAACTTTCGCGCGGAAATTCCTGCCGCCGCCGAGGGAGAACGAGGGCATTCGAGTCCACATCGCTCCGGGAAAAAGAGCAAATCGAAGTCTCGCGAACGAAGCAAGAAAGCGAAAGGAAAGCGCCGTTAGCTGATTGGAATCGCGGCGGCGCCGGAGAACAAGCCGGTGAGCAAGAGAATGAATGCCATGATCAGCAGCACCACTCTGACTTGATGGAGTTTGTCCCAGCGGCACCGGTCGCTTCGCCAGCAGTCATAGGGTTGCGCCGGATTCATCTTCGCGATGCGGGTGTTGAGCGGAACGAGCATGGTTACTGTAAACAGGATCGTGACTATCCACACTCCCGCGGCCGATATCAGGAACAGTCCGGCGCCGCTCGACAGAGGGCGGTGTTCGAAAGCGGCGCCGAGAATGAGCACAAGCGCGAGGCAATACCAGATCGGCATCGCCCTGCCCAGAACTCTAGCCAGCGGAGCCGCGATTCGGGCATGAGTTGCGTTGTCCAACTTCTTTATTTGAGGATGCAGGAACGCCGCGACGGCCAGTTCGTTGCCCGTCATCAGTCCTGCCACCGTCGCGGTCGCTATGTCATAACCGATGGTCATGGGAATTCGATGCTGCGCCGTGCGGCGAGATGCAGCGCAATTGGCATTCGCGTAAAATGTAAGTTCCAAAGGAGTTCACAAACGATGGCGCACATGGTTTTCGATACGAGATTCAAAGCTGAAATGGAGGGCCTCGACGAGCCTCCGTTCGATTCGGACTTTGGCCAGAAGATCTACAAGAACGTCTCGAAGAAGTCGTGGGGCGAATGGGTGGAACGCCAGAAGATGCTGCTGAATGAATACCGTCTGCAGCCCTGGACGCGTGAGGCGCAGGAGTTCCTGGTGGAGCAGATGAACGATTTCTTCTTCGGCGAGGGCGGCTCGTTGCCAAAGGAGTATGTTGCGCCCACTCACTGATGAGGAGGGCGAACGCGCTTCCAGGAGATGGCGGTCGTGTACACTTAAGCCTGCAGGATACCCCGCCGTCGTTCGCTTGGACTGACGCGCAAACCAATAGTCGGGACGTGGCTCAGCCTGGTAGAGCGCACCCTTGGGGTGGGTGAGGTCGCTAGTTCGAATCTAGTCGTCCCGACCATTTACTTATACAACGTAAATTACCGGCCCGAAGATGCGAGTGCGGATAGTTTGCTGTCAAAATTATTCGATCGATCGTCGCGTTATGTTTTTTGTTTGGCGATCAGAGTCTTTTCGATGGGACGATAGTTTTTCGTACGGAAGACCAGCCCACCCGAAGATTGTTTCCATATCCAAAGCGTTCTCGACTTCGAGGGAAAGCCGATTGAGCGATTCTTCGCGTAATTGTTTCCAGGAATGAAGTTCATCCGGGGCGGCGAGGTTATGAAATGCGCGGGCGGCGCGAAGGAACTGATGGCGGAAGTTGTCGTCATCGAAGAGTCCGTGCAGATAGGTACCGAAGATGCGCGAATCGGCGCTTATGCAACCATCATGGCCGGCCTCCGTCGATCCTGAATCGGAGGAGAGGACTGCGAAGGGCTGAGCAGTGGCGTGATAGGTTGTCTGACCGATATGAATTTCGTAACCAGAAACCCCATTGTCTGTCACAGGTTGCTCAAACAAAGTTGTCGCGGTCATCCGTCCTTGCGTATTGCGAGTCACTTTGTCTCTCCGCATGGTTGTGTGAATCGGCAAGAGTCCAAGCGCGGCTGCCGAGCCCTGGTGTTCCATTCCAAGAGGATCGCTAATGGTTTCGCCTAGCATCTGCATGCCGCCACAGATACCAACCAGCAGGCCTGACCGGCCGTGCTTTTGCACGGCGACATCCAAGCCCTGGCTTCGCATCCAGAGCAAGTCATTCATAGTCTGCTTGCTTCCGGGGAGAATAACGATATCAGCCTGCGCAATCGCTTTTGCGGTCTGGCAAAAGAGCAGCGAGACAGCCGGTTCCGCGCGCAGAGAATCAAAATCAGTAAAGTTTGAAAAGGATGGCAATGCGACTACTGCCACCCGCAGAGGACGATCCGGCGAGTTGCCGAATATCATGTCCGGTGGCCATTGCGCCTGGGTTGTGGCGGACAGGCCCACGGTGTCTTCTTCTTCGATCCGAAGCGAGCGAAGATAAGGAATTACTCCGAGACATGGCTTGCGGATTCGTTCTTCGATCATCGTTATTCCCGGTTTCAGAAGATTCACGTCGCCGCGAAATTTATTGATCGCAAAGCCCCGGATGCGCTCACGCTCCTCCGGTTCCAGCAGCTCGAGCGTTCCAAACAACGAGGCGAATACGCCGCCACGATCGATGTCCCCGATTAAGAGACATTGCGCATCGGCAATCTCTGCCATTCGCATATTCACAATGTCATGCTGCTTAAGGTTGATCTCAGCAGGGGATCCCGCGCCTTCCAGAACAATTACGTCATACTGCGATGCAAGCATCTCGAAGCTTTCGCGGACGACCGGCAGTAACTCTTCCACTCGCCTGAGGTGGTAGTCCGCGGCAGTCACTTTTGCCCAGATCTTTCCGCGCACAACCACCTGCGAAGAGGTGTCGCTGGAAGGCTTGATCAGTATGGGATTCATATGGACCGAGGGCAGGACTCCCGCGGCCTCTGCCTGCAGAGCCTGTGCCCGGCCAATCTCCAGTCCTTCGATAGTGGCGGCAGAGTTCAACGACATGTTCTGCGATTTGAACGGCGCCACCCTGTGACCGTGCTGCGCAAAGATGCGGCACAGCGCTGCGGTCAGCAACGATTTGCCCACGTGGGAGCCGGTACCCAGGACCATGATCGCGCGGGCTCTCACGGGTTCAATTCTTCCGCGTCCCAACCGCTGTCGTAGTGATCGGTTGCGAGCACACTTGCCAGAGGCGTCCGCGTTTCCCAGCCGACGCGTTCCAGATCAGGCTCGGTGGCGAACGCTTCGACGTACCCCAGACAGAGATACGCTACCGGTGTGATGTGCTCCGGAATCTTCAGGAGGCCACGCAGCAGGGCCGGATCGAGAATGCTGACCCATCCGACGCCAACTCCTTCGGCTCGTGCCGCAAGCCAGAGGTTTTGGATTGCGCAGACGGTGGAGTACAGGGCAGTCTCCGGCATGGTGCGCCTTCCAAGCTGGTGCCCTTGCCTACTGTGTGAATTGCAAAGAACGCAGAGATTCTGCGGCGCTTCGAGGATACCCTCAAGTTTGATTCCGGCGTAGCTCTTTTGCCGCTCGCCTTCATAGCCGGCCAACGCGTGTTGGTTTGCCGCGAGGAAGATGTCGTGTACGGCCTGACGCACTGCGAGATCCCGCACGAGAATAAAACGCCACGGCTGCATGAGGCCGACCGAAGGAGCCTGGTGTGCGGCCGCCAGCAGCCGCTGAAGCAGCTCGTCCGGCATTGGCTCCGGGAGGAATCCACGGCGAACATCTCTGCGCTCGTGGATCACGCGATAGACCGCTTGACGCTGGTCCTCGTCGAAACCAGCAGCCTTCGTCACTTCCATGCCCTCGACCACTTTGGCCCTGCCGTTTCTCCGCTTCGGAGGCGCGCATCCACGCCCGCTTTGACTTCGATGAGTCTGCCGAAGAGCCAGATCACGTCGGAGAGACGATTCAGGTAGGCGAGGACTTCAGGTCTAACTTCAACTTCGGAAGCCAGGCGCACCGCATTGCGTTCTGCTCGCCTGCATACAGTGCGGGCGACCTCATATGCAGCCGATTCCGTGTGTGCGCCGGGCAGCGACCAGTCGGACAGAATACCTTCTGTCGCCTCGATTCGATGAACAAGTTCGGTCAGCTCGCCGACATCTTCAGCAGTAATCGAAGGCGGCCCCTTTTTGTTTTCAGCGGGAGTCGCGAGCGCCGATCCGAGCCGAAAAAGATCGCGCTGAATTCTTTCGGTCAAGTCGCAGACCTCCTTGTTGGTGCAGATGCTGCGGGCAAAGCCCAGCGAACTGTTCAGTTCATCGACGGTACCGTACGCCTCAACGCGCAAGTCCGCCTTTGAGATGCGAATGCCGCCAGCCAGCCCGGTCTGTCCTCCGTCCCCATGTGTTGTTG
>DATAVY010000220.1:0-26959 GCA_036267495.1 Edaphobacter sp. | reverse complement strand
TCCTGGTAAGGCGCGAGCGGACCTGAGGTTGCGTTGGGCATTCCTACCATGCCGAAGAGCTCGGGGTTGTCGGTGGAGAGGACGAAGGCTCCGCCGGAATCGATGGGCCGCCAGGAAGCACTGGGGCGCCCGAAGGAGGGCGCAGGCCATTGCTCGACCATCACGGGATCGAACGAGATGGTGAGGACTGCGGGGCGGATGGATTCGATCTCAAAGAAGATGATCGCGCCATGAGCCTGATTGTTCTCGCCCGCGGGAATGAACATGTGCTGCCGGACGGTGATGGCGGCGTGGGAGTAGGTGATGGTGGTGTGGTCGGGTTGGACGTCGATGGTTGCGGCTGCGGCATTGAGGTCGATGGGGACGGTGTAGCCGTCGATCTCGGCAGAGAGATGCAGGTTGCTGAAGACCTTGGTGGGGAGCGCCCAAAGCTCTACGTTGCCGTTTTGCAGGCCGAGGATGGCTCCTGTTGAGCCGGTGACGGTGAAAGGATGCTGGGGCTGCACGGCCTGGCGGATGATTAGCGGGCCGTCGGAGAGAGGAAATTGAGGTATTGGCTGAAGCATCTGTGCGGAAGCAGAGGAGAGCGCTGCCAGGGACGAGAAAAAGGCGAGGGCCAGAGTATGCCGATGCGTTGGACTCGTCTTGATCATACGAACAGGTCGCTCCTCTGTGCTGGGAGGATGGTACACAGTGTCCTCTGCAACCATGTTCCATTCCTCGAGAGTGACAAAGGAAAGGGCTGCCGACAGGCACATCGGCAGCCCATGAGTGAAACAAACAAACTAGAACTCCACGCGGAAGGCGAATTGGAGTTGCCGCATGGGAATGTTTGAATCGATGTTGGTGATGACGCCGCCATCGGAGCAGTCCACGCAGCGTGCGCCCGAGGCGTTGGGTAGGTCTAGCACAGGGTGATTGAAGATATTGAAGGCCTGGAACTGGAACTGGCCTCGTACGGCCTCGGTTATTGGGATGTCCTTGAGGAGTGCAGCATCGGCCATGTACTGGGATGGCCCGGCGAAGGCGTTGCGGCCAATGTTGCCGAAGGTTGCGAAGGCTGGACGGCCGAAGGGACTCGATCCGGTGCCGACAGGAGTGGTGGATGGTGTGAAGTACTGGACGGAGCGGGTGATGGGGTTGAATGCGCCGGCGTGCAGCACGAATGCGCCGCTTCCTTTATTCGGACGGCAGTCGCTGCTGCGGCCGGGACCATTGAAGTTGTTGTCGAGATCCTGATCGAGACCGCACTCGGCATAGGTGGGCGTGAAGCGAGCGCCGGACTGCCATGTAGAGGCTCCACTGAGGCTGTAGCCGCCGACGAGATAGTCCATCAGGCGATTGCTGTGGGACAGGAACATACGATTCCTGCCAAAGGGGAGTTGATAGACGCCGCTGATTACGAAGACGTGCTCTCGGTTGGTGTCGTTGGGACCGAAGCTGACGCGGGGATAACGGGCGAAGACATTGTCCGCGGCGTAGCCCAGCGCCTTCGACCAGGTGTAGTTGATGTTAAATTGCAGTCCGTCGGCGAAGCGTTTGTCGAGCTTCGTCTGCAGAGCGTTATAGCGTGCGTTGGCGGCGGGAGCGACAGAGCTCATACCATTGCTGCAGCATATTGCGGGCGCGCCGTTGTAGATTGCGTTGAACTTGTTGAAGAACGGACGGCGGGTTGCAATATCGCCGGATGCGATTTCAGCCGGAGAAGACGGCAGGACGGGAGCGTTGAGATCGAAGCCTTCGGTCTCGCCGGGATAGATGCGTTCGGCGTGATTGCCGACGTAGGCGAGCTCGAGGGTTGTGTTGGTTCCAAACTGTTGTTGGACCGCGACATTCCACTGATCGACTTTGGGCAACTGGATGCGTTCTGGGCGGAAGTTAGGATTGAACTGGTTACTGAGCGGAATAATGCCGTTGGCTGGTATGGTCGGCGCTGGCAGACGAACTGGGGGAGCGGCCAGGGTGGTTGCAAATTTGCCGATGGCATTGCTGGCGGTGATGTCTTCGTTGGCGAGGACGGGCAGATTGTGGGTCAGGACGCTGCCGAAGAGAGTGCCGAAGTAGCCAACGGTGTCGTAAACCTGTCCGATACCGCCACGGACGACTGTATTGGGTGACACCTGATAGGCGAAGCCGAAGCGCCCGGCGAGGTTGAGGTAGTCCATCTTTTCGTTGCCGTTGCTGCCGATGCCGGCGACACCAACGACGCGCGTTCCGCCTGAAGCGATGGAGGCGAATCCGCCGTCGGCAGTCTTATTCACGGTCTCGGGATAGATGATGTCCCAGCGAACGCCGTAGTTGACGGTAAGTTTCTGGGTTACGCGATAGCTGTCCTGACCGTAGAAGGCGAGACGCTTCTGGCGATTTGCGGCGTCGTTCTGGTAGACATCGAAGCGCTGAAACTCATTGACATCGCCGAAGAGGAGCGATGCGAGACCGGAGCCGGCTCCGTTAGGACCGGCGGTAGCGCCGCTGTTGAAATTGAGCACGCCGGCGCGATTGTTGTCGCTGGCATTGCGGAGGTTGAGGGCGTAGCGGATGTCCCCGCCGAATTTGATGGTGTGATTGCCGAGGACCTTAGTCCAGTTATTGTTGAGCTGAAAGACCTGTTCGCTCTCGAGCAGGGGGCAGTTGCAATTTTGATTGCCGAAGTTGCTGATGCTGCTATCGGAAACGTTGAAGGATGGAAGACCGCTGGTATCGGGAAGGGTGTTGAGGTTGGGAATGCCGGCGGCGGTGGCCGGGGCTCCGCCGGAGAATTTATTTTCGGCCACATGATAGCTGAAGAAGCCGAGACGAAGATCGGTCAACAGGCTGGCATTCACGATGTAATCGGCGCCGAGCGCAGCACTTTGATTTTGAACGTTCGAAGTTCCGGTGGTGTTGGTGATGCCGAATCCCTGACCGCCGATCGCTCCGAAGGCGGGCGCACCTGCCAGGCGATAGATGGCGTAGTCGTAACGGCCGAAGGTCCTGATTTTGTCGTTGACGGGATAGTCGAGGCGAACATCGGCCTGATCGCCATTGTCCGATCCGTTTCCTGCCGCCGCAAAGTTATTCTGCGTCGTAGCGGTCGAGACGTTGGGAGCGGGAAGCTGGCGGAGGAGATTAAGAGCTTGCGGCGAGAGCGCCGATACCGGAATGGCGTTGGGAGCGTAGACAGTCGGGGCGCCTCCGGAGACGGGATAGTTGTAGACAGAACCGGAGGTGATGTATTGGCTAAGATCACATGTCGTACTTCCGCTGGCGAGGCAGGTGCTGCGCACCGTGGTGGTGGGGACCGATTGCAGGAAGCTTGCTCCGAGTCTCTGGCGAAGGCCCTGGTAGTCGACGAAGAAAAAGAACTTGTCCTTCATGATCGGTCCACCCAGCCTGCCGCCGAATTGACTAAATAGCGAGCTGGGAATGAACCGGCCGGTAACGGGATCTGGGACTGCCTGGGCGAAGGGATCGCGCGCTTCCTGCGCATCGCTGTGCCGGAACCAGAAGCCAGCGCCATGGAAGTTATTGCTGCCGGATCTTGTGCTTGCGCTGATGATTCCGCCGGCCGCACCGCCGAACTCTGCATCATAGTTTTGCGTGGTGACTTTGAGTTCTCCGATGGATTCAAGAGTGGGGTTGATGACGATGATGCCCAGCACAGGATCACGATTGTCGGTTCCATCCAGGAGGAAACCCTGGACTCCATAGTTGGATCCGTTGGAGTTAAGGGCAAGACCACCCTGAGGATTTTCAGGGCCAAGGATATTGAACGAGGAGTGTTGCATTCCAGGTGTGAGAAGGGCGAAGGCGGTGAAGTTGCGAGTGAGATTGGGTAAATCCTGAATAGAGCGTTGATTCAAAACTTCGGAGACCTCAGCGCGGTCGGTTTTTAGCGGCGGGGCCTGGGAGGTAACGTTGACTGTTTGCTGCGAACCCTGGACCTGAAGATTGATATTCACCATCTGAGAGGTGCCGGCGTTCAGCTCTACGCTTTCCGCATGGCCGGGCGCGAACGCACCGGATTCAACCTGAATGCTGTAAGTATCGGGAATCAGGTTATCTACCCGCCAGAAGCCCTCTCCATTGCTCTGGACTACGGTCTGCGTTCCCTTGGTGGTGTCGGTGACCGTCACTTTAGCGTTTGGAACGACCGCACCGGTGTTGTCAAGGACAGTGCCAAATAGCGATCCGTAGATTGCCTGTGCAAATCCGATTCGTCCAATCAGCAGAATTGCTGTGAGGAACAGCGCGAAGCTCAATTGTCTCTGTTTCTTAAGAATTATCATTGCGAACCTCCAAAAACCGGCATCCAAAATAGGTGGTGAGATTCTCGCTTCAGGACTTGGCAACTGTTGATCCTCTGCAAGATAGTTGGTGGATGCGATCGAGGCCTGAAAAGCACCCCTGAAAATTGAAGTTCACCGTGATTTGACCGTGAAATTACACGTGAAAAGCAGAGAAGCAGATGAAGATCGCACCGGAACACCATTTGGAAGCCGCTGGATTTGAAGGGGATTTACGTTGGGAGTTGGCGCAACGCATTGTTGAAAGCCCGCACCTGATCGGATCGGCGCGCCTGCGGGACTTTCTTCTTCATGTGACTGCATGTGCGATCCGCCAGGCCCCCGAGGATGCGACGGAACAGCAGATCGGGATACAGGTCTTTCAACGATCGCCGGGTTTCAATTCGAGCGAAGACAGTATTGTGCGGAGCCAGGCTCGCCTTCTGCGTAAGAAGCTTGCAGCCTACTTCAAAGCCGAGGGCGCCTCCGAGCCGCTGATCATCGAGATTCCCAAGGGGCATTATCTTCCGGTTTTTTTGCCATCGCCACAGTCCGGGTTCGGGAGAGAGCCGAAGGAAGACGACGCGCAAGAGGCTGATGGCGATGTGTCGGCCGGACGGGTCCGTCTTGAAGAGACAAAGAGACAGCGAGGCTGGTTGAGTTTGGCAGCGGTCGGCCTTGCTCTGCTGCTTTGCTTCGTGTTGATTGGGGCTTTCCGATGGCAAAGGCAGACGGGAGTCATCAAGCCCGTAAGGCAATTGTGGGCGCCGTTTCTCGTGGGAGATCCTCCACTCGTTATCTACAGCAATGCGCTTTTCGTGGGAGACGCGAAGAATGGGATGCACTATGCCGCCAGCGACGGTTCGGATGCCCATTCGGGAGAGCTGGTCGATAGCTATACCGGGGTCGGCGAACTCATTTCCGTACACGAGTTGACGGAGATGTTCGATCGTCAAGGCGCCCAGTTTCTGCTCAAACGGAGTCCGCTGGTGACGTGGGATGAGGCGCGGTCGCGCAACCTGATCTTTATCGGTTCGGTGGCAGAGAATGGCTCGCTGAAACTTCTGCCCTCCACGCAGGACTTCACATTGACGGCCACTGCCGATGCGGCGGGCATAATCAATCATCATCCGCGTCCGGGAGAACCTGCAGTCTATCTGCGGCCTGAGCATCCGTTGTCGAAGGACTATGCCGTTGTGGCGCTTCTGCCCGGAGTTCAGCCTGATCACAGGATGCTGGTTTTCAGCGGACTGACGACCCTGGGTACACAGGCAGCCGTTGAATATGCGCTGGAACCGAATACAGCGGCGGAGTTGATGCGGCATGTGAGCGTCGGCAAAGAGATCCATAATTTTGAGGCGTTGCTGGAGGTAAATATTCGCGGGGGTGTGCCGCTTCAGCCTCAACTGGTATCGATAAGGGTCCATTAGGCGAAGAACAACAATGGATGGAATAGAATGTTGAGCGATGGCATTCAAGTTTCAAGGTGTTGACTTCATTGCGTTCGATTCCCTGCTTTCTGAGAACGAACTTCTCGTCCGCAACAGCACACGCGCTTTTATTGAAGACAAGCTTGTTCCGATCATTGAACAGTGCAACCGTGATGGGCGCTTCCCGCGGGAGCTGGTGCGGCCGATGGGAGACCAGGGCTACTTCGGGGCAACGCTGGACGGCTACGGCTGTGCCGGGATCAACAATGTTGAATATGGCTTGCTGACGCAGGAGCTGGAACGTGGGGACTCGGGCATACGCAGCTTTGTCAGTGTGCAGTCGGCGCTGGTGATGTATCCCATCTATACGTTTGGCTCGGACGAGCAGAAAAACTTATGGCTGCCGAAGATGGCTACCGGAGAGAAGTTGGGATGTTTCGGGCTGACGGAGCCGGACTTCGGCTCGAATCCGGGCGGTATGCGCACGCGGGCGCGCAGGGATGGCGACGACTATATTCTGAATGGCGAAAAGATGTGGATCACGTCGGGGAGCATTGCCGATGTTGCTGTGATTTGGGCGAAGGTGGAGGAGCCGGGTGTCGCCGCGGAGAATTGGCGGATTCGCGGGTTTCTGGTGGAGACGGACCGTCCGGGATTTTCTGCTCATGATGTGCATGGCAAGTGGTCGCTACGGGCGTCGGTGACGTCGGGGCTCTCGATGCAGGAGGTTCGGATTCCGGCGGCGAACGTGCTGCCGAAGTCCGATGGGCTGAAGTCTCCGCTGATGTGCCTGAGCCAGGCGCGGTACGGCATCAGCTGGGGTGCGATTGGCGCGGCGATGGCGTGTTATGACATGGCGTTGCAATATGCGAAGGAACGCAAGCAGTTTCGCGATCAGCCGATCGCGAGCCATCAACTGGTGCAGGAAAAACTGGCATGGATGATTACTGAGATTACCAAGGCACAACTCCTGGCTCTTCAGGTAGGCCGGCTGAAGGATCAGGGAAAGGCGGCCTTTCAGCATATTTCCATGGCGAAGAAGAATAATGTCTGGATGGCGCTGGAGTGTGCACGCATGGCCCGGGACATTCTTGGCGCGGCGGGGATTTCAGACGAGTATCCGATCATGCGGCACATGATGAATCTTGAGTCGGTGAAGACGTATGAAGGAACAAACGATATTCATACGCTCATCATTGGGCAGAGTATTACAGGCATCGCGGCGTTTTAGGGCGGGTTTGGCTGGTCAGGTTCTTCGCCTCTGAGCCAACGGAGGTTCCTCCAGCGGCTGACAGCCTCAGCTTGGCGTTAGAATGAAAGGGTATCGTGAATTCGTTGTGAGACTTCAGGGTTTCACCGGGGAGAGTACAACTCATGGCGACAGAAAACGTCGCGCTGGCAGCCAGTGCCGAAGGCGGCACGCTGGCCAAGCCGGACACGCAACAACAGCCTCAGCAAGCAACCATCGTCAATGACTTCAGCATTCAGATCGCGACCGTCAACGGGTCGGGATCGCAATCGGCCAACCTGGTTCTGCTGAAATCGATCTTCCGGATGGGTATTCCGGTCAGCGGCAAAAATCTCTTTCCTTCGAACATCGCCGGTCTGCCGACGTGGTACACCATTCGCGCCAGCAAAGATGGCTATGTCGCCCGCAAGAAGGAGCTCGATTTTCTGATTGCGATGAATCCGGAGACGATGAAGGAGGATATGCTCTCGCTGCCTGCGGGAGCCGCAGCGATCTATGAGGAGTCGGCCAACCTGAAGCAGTTTCGCGAGGATGTGACCTGCTATCCGGTTCCGTTCGACAAGCTGACCGCGGCGGTCTGCCCTGAGGCAAAGCTGCGCAAGCTGGTCAAGAACATGATCTATGTAGGCGTGGCCGCGCAGCTTTTGAAGATAGACATGGCGGCGGTTGAATCTGCGCTGCGCAAACAGTTTGCCAAGAAGGTGAAGGCGGCGGACCTGAACTGGGGCGCGGTGCAGGCGGGCTACGACTACTCGCTGGCGACTTTCACGAAAAACGATCCGTTCGTGTTGGAAGCGATGAAGGAGACGGCGGGAAAGATCATTATCGATGGCAACGCCGCGGCTGCGCTGGGTTGCATCTTTGCCGGCTGTACCGTGGCGATGTGGTATCCGATTACGCCTTCTTCCTCGCTGGTGGAGAACTTTATCGAATACGCCAAGCGCTACCGCATCGAAGAGAGCGGCAAGGCGACCTTCGCGGTGGTGCAGGCGGAGGATGAACTTGCGGCCATTGGCGCAGTGTTCGGAGCGGGTTGGGCGGGGGCGCGCGCGATGACGGCGACCTCGGGCCCGGGAATCTCGCTGATGGCGGAGTTTGCCGGACTGGGTTATTACGCAGAGTTGCCGGGCGTGATCTTCGACATACAACGTACCGGACCGTCGACCGGCATGCCGACGCGCAATCAGCAGGGCGATCTACTTTCGGTTGCGTTTCTCTCACATGGCGATACGAAACATGTGATGCTGATTCCGGCAAACGTGAAGGAATGCTTCGAGATGGCGCAGGCTGCGTTCGATCTGACCGAGCAGTTGCAGACCCCGGTATTTGTCATGTCCGACCTCGACCTGGGCATGAATAACTGGATGTCGGAGCCGTTCGCGTATCCTGACAAGCCGCTGAATCGGGGCAAGGTTCTGAGCGCGGAAGACCTGACCCGGCTGGGCGGATTCGCCCGGTACAAGGATGTTGATGGGGATGGTGTTGGTTATCGCACCCTGCCGGGTACCGATCATCCCATGGCGGCCTATTTTACGCGCGGCAGCGGGCACAACGAGAAGGCCCAGTACACCGAACGGCCGGACGACTACTTCAACAATATGGAGCGGCTGGCCAAGAAGTTTGAGACGGCGCGTTCTCTGGTCCCAAGACCGGAAGTTGTTCAGACCGGCAAATCCAAAATCGGCTTGATTGCCTTTGGCACGTCCGACTTTGCGACGCGCGAAAGCCGCGATCAACTGAAGAAGGAATATCGATTGGACACGGATTATCTGCGGCTGCGGGCTTATCCCTTCTCGCGGGAGGTGCAGGAGTTTGTCGCTTCGCATGAGCGGGTGTATGTGATCGAACAGAACCGCGACGCGCAGATGCTGAGTCTGCTGAAGCTTGATCTGCCGGCGGAAGAGATCGTGAAGTTGCGCAGCATCCGCCACTTCAACGGATTGCCGATCGATGCGCGCTCCGTCACCGATGACCTCGTCACGCAGGAAGGAATTTAAATGGGAACCACCCCTGTCACCTCTGCTGTGGAAGCGCCGAAGCCCGCAGTCAGAACCAACCGGATTGGCCTTCAGGTCCTGGATTATCGCGGCGGCAAGACGACCTTGTGCGCCGGCTGCGGCCACAACGCGATCTCCGAGCGCATCATCGATGCCTTTTACGACATGGGCGTTCAGCCGGAACGCCTGATGAAGCTCTCCGGCATCGGCTGCTCGTCGAAGAGCCCGGCCTATTTTATGAGCCGCTCGCATTCGTTCAACAGCGTGCATGGGCGCATGCCTTCGGTCGCAACCGGCGCGCTTCTGGCCAACCACACCATGAAAGCGCTTGGAGTCAGCGGCGACGGCGACACAGCTTCGATCGGCATGGGGCAGTTTGTCCATCTGTTGCGGCGCAACCTGCCGATGATCTACATCGTCGAGGACAATGGCGTTTATGGGCTTACCAAAGGACAGTTTTCCGCAACCGCAGACATCGGCTCGAAGCTCAAAACGGGCGTGGTTAACGACCTGCCGGCTATCGATATCTGCTCGCTCGCCATTCAACTGGGCGCGACATTTGTGGGGCGTTCCTTCTCTGGCGACAAGAAGCAGCTGCTTGCCATGCTAAAGGCCGCGATCGCGCACAACGGTACGGTACTGCTTGATGTGATCTCGCCTTGCGTTACATTCAACGATCACGAAGGATCGACCAAGAGTTACAAGTACATGCAGGAGCATGAAGAAGCCATCTCCGAGGTCGGTTTTGTTCCCCATTTTCAGGAGATCGACGTCGAATACGATCCAGGCACGACGATTGATGTGGAGATGCACGATGGAAGCCATCTGCGGCTCCGCAAGCTGCATGAGGACTTCGACCCGGCCGATCGTATCGCGGCGATCTCAGCGCTCATGACTGCGCATGCCAAAGAAGAGGTGCTGACCGGCGTCTTCTACGTCGACACGAAGAAGCCCAGCTTTACCGAGATACTGAACCTCGTAGATGAGCCGCTGGGCACTCTGCCGGATGCGAGAGTCAGGCCGAGCCGGACCGTGCTGGACGACGTGATGCAGCGGTTGATGTAGTCACCGGGAAAGGTAGCAGCACTGACGAGCCTCGGAGAGATCTCCGGGGCCTGTTTTTTTGCGCGACCAGGGCAGATCGGGGGGCTGGTTGCTTTACTCGCCGGTATGTTCGCCTTCGGCATCCGGTTCTGGAAAGTCGGTGTCGGCGTTTTTCAGGAGGTCATCCTGATCGCGGTGCCCGAGTTGGCCGGAGAGTGATCCGTGTTCGGGGCGGCGCTCATTATCGGGAACAGGAGCATCGTCCTCCACGGCACCTTTGCGCAATCCTTCATCCGGACGAGTCGTGTCGGTCATCAGGTCTCCTTTACGTCGAATGAAGGGTTTGATAGCGGGATCGGGGCTGCAGGTTGGATGAAGGCTGAACAGAAAAGCCGCTGACTTGAGGGCAATGAAGGCGACAACGGCATGTATGCATTGCGGCTGGCGGATTTGACGTGCCAAGACCCGTCAGAGTGGCGTAATCTGTTGCCAGATAAGAAAGAGAAAAGCGGCCTTTCGAAACATTTATGAATTCAATTTTCGCCGACATTTACAGGCCAATTGGCATTCTCGTCGTGGCGGCCATGGTTTTTGCCCTCTCTCCACTAGCGATGGCCTGGCTCTGGTCCAGGAAGTTCTCTCTCCGCAAACCTGGTCCCGTCAAGAACTCAACGTATGAATGCGGACTCGAATCGAAGGAAGACATTTTCCTTCGATTCAGGCCTGAATATTATCTTTACGCTATTGTTTTTCTGATCTTCGACGTGGAGGCGATTTTTCTGTTGCCTTTCGCAGTCGCCTTCGCCGGATTGAGCGTGGGAGCATCGATTGCCATGTTGATCTTTCTCTTGCTATTGGTCGAGGGTTTGGTATGGACCTGGCGAAAGGGCATTCTTGTCTGGGTATGAATGTTTCTTGCCGGAGCGAAAGTGCCGCGTGTTTCGTCCAATCTTTAACATTCGCAGAAGCCGCGGCGGAAATGATAAACGATGGATACTGAGCTGAAAAATGAATTAAGCCGGCAAGGAATTTTTACCACCACCCTGGAGGAAGTTTACAACTGGGGTCGAAGGAGTTCTGTCTGGCCGTTGACCTTCGGGCTGGCCTGCTGCGCGATCGAGATGATTGCCACGAGCATGGCTCGTTATGATCTGGCGCGGTTTGGCGCGGAGGTCTTTCGGCCCTCGCCTCGGCAGGCGGATTTGATGATCGTTGCCGGAACAGTCACCAAGAAGATGGCGCCGCAGGTGGTCCGGCTCTACAACCAGATGCCCGAGCCAAAGTATGTGATCGCAATGGGCGCCTGCGCGATCTCCGGCGGACCATTCAAGCAGGGCTATAACGTTTTGAAAGGGATCGACCGTTATATTCCAGTCGACGTGCATATTCCCGGCTGCCCTCCGCGCCCGGAGGCATTGATCGACGCGTTTATCACACTGCAGAAGAAGATCGATGCGCAGTCGCTTACCGGATCGAACAGGCCAAGGTATCTGGATGCAGACGCGCCGAGCGAATTTATTGTCCCCGAGTATGGCGCACACGATCTGGAGCCGCCAAAGAACGTGAAGCTGTGGAACATCATCTACAAGACCGCTCCAAACGGGTCGGGCACAACGAGCGAGAATGAACCTGGAAAAGATTAAATTGGATATCGAAACGGCTGTCCCAGGTTGTCATGTGGGAATCATTCTCAATGGCAGCCCTTGCGCCCAGCACTCGCTTCTGCTCGACCGGGACAATGCCTTGGAAGTCGCCAGGTTTTTGCGCGATGACCCGGAGCTTCATCTCGATTACTGTTCGAATGTCAGCGGCGTGGACTGGCTCGATACCGAAACTTCGGAAAAAGTCAAAGTGATGAAGTTAGTGGAAGGGGTGGAGCAGGAGACCGAGGAGGTCCGGAAGACTCGGGTTCCAGGATATCTGGAGGCTGTCTATCACCTGTATTCGATGGAGAAGAAACATGGTCCTCTCGTTATCCGGATGCGCACGGGAAATCGGACTGACAGGATTACCTTGCCCTCACTCACGCCTGTCTGGCGGAGCGCGGAGTTTCAGGAGCGCGAGATCTTCGACCTCTACGGGATTATCTTTGAAGGCCATCCCGATCTGCGCCGCATTCTGATGTGGGATGAATTCGAAGACCATCCCATGCGCAAAGATTATGTGGAGCCGAACGACTATGAATATGAGCCGACACCCCATGATGCCGTGCTTGAAAAATCGAAGCAGGCGCGCGCGATAGAGGGACAACAATGATGCGACGATCGCAACGGGTCCAGGAATGGAAATGATTGAATCCGAAGTTCAGGAGATTAGCAGGAACTCGACCGATAGCGCCGGCGAAGATGCGCTGCTCGAGCTTTCGCTTGGTCCGCATCATCCGTCGACGCATGGCGTATTTCGTATGGACGTCACGCTCGATGGCGAGCGGGTGGTGAAACTTAAACCCGTCTTCGGCTATCTGCATCGCAACCATGAAAAGATCGCCGAGTCGGCGTCGTATCTCGGGTCGATGCCGTATACCGACCGGCTGGATTACATCGGTTCGCTTACAAATAACTGGGCGTATGCGCTCTCCGTCGAGAAGCTGGCGGGCATCCAGGTGCCCGAACGCGCGGAGTACATTCGCGTCATTACTGCCGAACTGACGCGCCTGCAGAACCACGCCTCCACCATCGGCTTTTTGACCCAGGAGATGGGCGCGAGCGGATCGCCGCTGATGTACTCCTTTCGTGAGCGCGAAAAAATTCTCGACCTATTCGAATCGCTGACCGGCTCGCGCATGATGTGCAACTACATGCGCTTCGGCGGCTGCCGGGTCGATCTGCCCGCAGGCTGGCTGGAGCAGGCCGGAAAGGTCGTTGCGGAGTTTCCTCGTTTCCTCGACGAGTTCGAACGCCTGTTGGCGAGCAACGAAATTCTTTTAGCGCGCACGCAGGGAGTCGGCGTGTTATCCAGAGAGCTCGCGATTCAAGGTGGGATCACAGGGCCGATACTCCGTGCTTCCGGTGTGAACTACGACATACGCAAAGTAGACAAGTACGGCATCTACGACAGGTTCGATTTCAAAGTCCCCATTGGTGAGCACGGCGATGTTTACGACCGATACATGGTCCGCATGCTGGAGATGCGCGAATCGGTAAAGATACTGAACCAGGCGTTGCGGGATATCCCTTCAGGCCCGATCATGGACGCGAAAACGAAGATCAGGGGTTTCCGGCCGAAATCCGGGGAAGCTTACGGAAGAATTGAATCGCCCAAGGGGGAACTCGGTTTTTTCCTGATCAGTGACGGTTCCGCCAATCCGTATCGTTATCGGGTGCGTCCGCCGAGCCTGATCAATCTCACGGTCTTGGAAGATATGTGCCTTGGGTCGAATGTCTCGGACACGATTGTCATCTTTGGCACGATCGATATTGTGTTGGGCGAAGTAGATCGGTAGACTGCCGATGAAGGAAGATCAGTCGGAATTTGCGTTGTAGAAAGTTACGTTGGAATCTTTCCGGTAAAGGGCGGGCATCATGCTGGGCGAAGGCATTGCGAAAGGTTTTGTGGAGACGGCCAGAAACTTCTTTGGCAGTTACTTCAGCAAAGACCGCCTGACGACTGTGCAATTTCCAGAGGAGCGTCTGCCTCAGATCGAAGCGACGCGCGACTTTCCCTTTCTCGTCTATGACGGCGAAGATTGGCAGGCCGGGATGCGCTGTGTCGCCTGTCAAATCTGTGAAAAGGAATGTCCGCCGAAATGCATCTACATCGAAAAGAGCAAGGATAAAAAACCCGATGCAGTGGGCAAGCCGCAATTTTATCCGGCCGTCTTCAATATCGATGTTTCCGTCTGCATGAGCTGCCAGATCTGCGTCGAGGTCTGCCCGTTTGAAGCCATCAAGATGGATACCGAATTTGAGTTGAGCACAGATGACCGTTTCGGCGGGCTGCTCTGGGACAAAGCGGAATTGTCGAAATCCAACGCCCATTATCGTAAGGTCCACCCCACGGATGCTGCAGCGTCAGACGCGATCCTGGCGGAAGAAAGGGCCAAGGTTGAAGCCAAAGCCAAGTCTGCCGGTAAAGTTAAGGCGATCCCCACATCGCCTGCAACCGGTTCCGAGGTCTCATCGACGCAATGATTCTCTCCGCCTCCAGTAAGGTGCAAAGCCATGGGTAATGCCGCGGATCAGGTTTTTGTGATTCTCGAACGCTGGCTGGTGGGCCATGCACCGGCGGAACTACAGCCCATTCTGTCATCACTGCTTTCCGTCATTGCCCTTCTTGTGGTATTTGCATCGCTGTTTGCGATTACCACGATTCTTGAACGCAAGGGCTTGGGTCGAATTCAGAACCGCTATGGCCCGAATCGGGTCGGCCCGTTTGGTTTTCTTCAACCCCTCGCCGATGGAATCAAATCGCTGACAAAAGAAGATATCGTGCCGCATGCAGCGGACAAGGTCGTACACTTCCTGGCGCCGGTGGTGCTGGTAGTCGCGGCTTTTTCGCTTTACGCGGTGTTGCCCGTCGGCCGAAATATGGTGCTGGCCAATTTGGATGCGGGAGTATTGTTCTTTTTCGCAGTCGGCTCGGTGATGGAGTTGACTATCTTCATGGCGGGGTGGTCCAGCCAAAACAAATATTCGTTACTGGGAGCGATGCGGGCGATCGCGCAGATGATCAGTTACGAAGTGCCGTTGATTCTCGCGTCCGTCACAGTCATTATGGCGGCTGGCTCCCTCTCCACCGTAACGATCGTCGAAAAGCAGGCGGGCTACTCCGGAATTCTGCCTCACTGGTTTGTTTTCACACCGTGGGGATTCGCGGGATTTGTTCTCTTCATGATCGCGGCAACGGCGGAGTCCAACCGTTCACCCTTCGATTTGCCTGAGGGCGAGTCGGAGATCATTGCTGGCTACTATACCGAATACTCCGGATTCAAGTTTGCTCTGTTTTTCCTCGGCGAATATCTGGGCATGTTCGCGATCAGCGGATTGGGAATCACATTATTTCTCGGCGGATGGACTGCCCCGCTCTCCTTCTTGACCTGGGTGCCTTCGTACCTGTGGTTTTTTGCGAAGCTTCTCGCGATGATCGTTATATTTATATGGGTACGCGGCACTCTGCCCCGGCTGCGCATGGATCAGCTGATGAATTTCGCATGGAGGTTCATGCTGCCAATGGCGCTGCTTGACCTCGTCACGGCCGGAATCTGGCATTTTCTGGCGCACGGTATTGCGCGATGGATACTTTGCAGCCTTCTTGTTGTGGTTCCCTATGTGCTGCTCGGCCGCGGATTGACACAAGGATGGAAGCTGGAGAAGCGGGTGTATCGATTTGCCGAATAATCTGAAATGACGAACACGAAGGGGCCAACTTGCTGTTCATGATTGTCGCAATACTGACTGTGGCGGGAGCGGTGGCGGCCATGAGCCTCCGCAACCTTGTTCATTCTGTATTGGCGCTCACTCTGGCATTCGCCGGCCTGGCTGCGGTGTATCTGCAACTCGGCGCGCAATTCATCGGATTCGCGCAGGTTCTCGTCTACGTTGGAGCAGTGGCAATTCTCATTGTCTTCGCCATTCTGCTTACGCGAGATACATCGGCGACCATAACTGTCATCAGTGGATCGTGGATTTCTGGCGGTATCGTCGCGCTCGCCATCTTTGGCATTCTGGCGTGGACCGTAGATCATAGCGCGGCATCACAAGGCTCCACATCTCTTCACCCCGCAGCTTCAATGCAACAAATCGGCAACGCCCTGATGCTGCAATTCGCGCTTCCTTTGGAGATCATTGGAGTGCTGTTGACGGTTGCGCTGATCGGCGCGGTTACCCTCGCCATGCAGGAAAACAAGGAGACGAAATGACTCCGCTGACGAGTTGTCTTCTCCTTTCCGCAGCCCTGTTTGCCATTGGCCTCGCGGGTGCGCTGATGCGCCGCAATGCCATTCTTGTGCTCATTGGAATCGAGCTGATGCTCAACGCAGCCAATCTAAATTTCATTGCATTCTGGCGTTACGGGCCGAATCCTGAAGCATTGACCGGCATGATGTTTGTAATTTTTTCGATCGGCGTCGCCGCAGCAGAGGCGGCGGTTGGCCTGGCCCTTATCATCTCTCTCTATCGCCACACCAAAACCACAAATCTTGACGAGGTTGATTCGATGAGAGGGTGAGCGTTCCCGCAGAGAAAATCCAGATGCATCGCGCATTATGGCAGACCTCCGAATCTGCACAACAAGAAATGATCTTCATCTATCCTGCCGCACTTTTGCTGAGACGACATGACTTGGATTGTCCGAAATCTCTGGCTGATTCCCGCACTGCCGGCCCTTGCGGCTGGGCTGAGCGCATTTGCCACACAGCGAAGCCGTCGCTTCGCTTCATCCCTGGCAATCGGCGCCATGTCACTGTCATTCCTGCTCTCTCTGCGCGCGTTTGCCTGCACCCTTTCGATCGGCGGTCACTCAGAACCGGCTAGGCAGGTCTTCAACTTCCCCTGGCTGCAATATGGCAACGAGTGGTTAAAGCTTGGCTGGATGCTTGATCCATTGACTGCCGTGATGCTGGTGATGGTCACCTTCGTCGGTTTGCTGATCTTTATTTACAGCACGGGCTACATGTCTCATGACGAAAACTTCACCCGCTTTTTCTGCTTTTTATCTCTCTTCGCGGCTGCGATGCTGGGCGTAGTGATTGCAAACAGCCTTCTGCTGCTCTTCATGTGTTGGGAGCTGGTGAGCCTGACCTCCTATCTGCTCATCGGATTCTGGTATCAAAAACCTGCTGCTGCGGCGGCTGCGAAAAAGGCCTTCATCACCACACGCATCGGCGACCTTGCGTTTCTTGTCGGTATAGTCTGGCTGTATTCGCAAGCAGGCACATTACTCTTCTACGACCATGGCGCAGGTTGTCTGGAACACTCGGCGCTCGTTGGACTGGTTACGCAGACCACGAGCATCGGCATGGCCGCTTCTACCGGCATCGCTCTTTTGATCTTCGCCGGGGCGGTTGGCAAATCGGGGCAGGTGCCATTGCATGTCTGGCTGCCCGACGCTATGGAGGGTCCGACGCCGGTCAGCGCGCTGATTCACGCGGCGACCATGGTGGCCGCTGGCGTGTTTCTCGTCGCGCGTGTCTATCCCTTGATGTCGGCCCACGACGGCATCGAACTCGCGGCGACCTCCACGACAGCGCTACAGGTCGTCACCTGGATTGGCGCCATCACCGCGGTCTTCGGCGCGTTGATCGCCATTGCGCAAGATGACATCAAACGCATCCTTGCGTACTCTACGATTTCGCAGCTCGGTTACATGATGATTGGTCTGGGTGTAGGTGGAGTGGCGGTCGGGATGTTCCATCTCATCACGCACGCCTTCTTCAAGGCGCTGCTTTTTCTTGGCGCAGGATCGGTCATTCACGGCTGCCATGAAGAGCAAGACATTCGCCGCATGGGCGGCTTGAAAAAGTTCATGCCGATTACCTTTGCAACCTACGCGGTTGGCATGTTGGCGTTGTGCGGATTCCCGCTATTCTTCTCCGGCTTCTGGAGCAAGGACGCCATTCTGTATGCCGCACACACCTGGAGCATCTCGCGCGTGCCCTTCTATCTCGGCGCTTTTGGCGCGCTATTGACTGCGTTTTATATGACTCGACAGGTGTACTACGTATTCTTCGACAAGTCCCGCTTGCCGCAGAATCGGCCTTTGCTGCATGCCGCTCATCACGAGCACGAAGAGCATCGCATTGCGGCTTCTCCGCATGAGAGCCCAGCGGTGATGACGATGCCGCTGGTGGTTCTTGCTGTATTCGCCGTGCTTTTGGGTGTTATTGGCACACCTGCGTGGCCGTGGTTCGATTCTTTTCTCAACGGACAATCGGCAATCCTGAATGTCTCAGGATTTCTTGATGGCGGAATCCTTCCCGTGATGCTCACCTCATCGGTCATCGTCTTCGCCGGCCTGGGACTCGGCTGGTGGTTTTATGGACGCAAACCGATCCTAAGCGCCGAAGCCCCCGATGTGCTGGAACGGCTGCAGCCGCAATTGTTCAACCTCCTGCGTCACAAATTCTATGTTGATGAGTTTTATCAAGCTACCTTCATCCGATGGAACGCATGGTTGGCGCGCGTCAGCGGCTGGTTCGATCGATGGATTTGGAACGGAGCAGTGTCGGTTGTCTCTTATTTTGTGCTGGGTCTTTCCTGGCTTGCCCGGTCGACCGACACCTACATCGTGAATACCGGTTTTGACGAAGGCTGCCGCACGGTGACGACCGGGGGCAGATTACTCGCGCGTCTGCAAAACGGCCGCACGCAAAATTATCTTCGCCTCGTCGGTGTCGCGTTTGCAGTGCTCGTCGTATTTCTTCTCTGGAGCGGGGTGCGATGAGCTTACTTGCGCCGATCTCCTGCCTGACCCTGGTGCCGCTGGTGGGAGCGATAGCAGTTCTCGCCTTGGATGAAAAAAATAAAAAAATGGCGCGCGCACTCGCCCTGGCGTTTGCTTTGCTCGCGCTCGCAATGGCTCTGGGTCTGTGGCATCGTTTCAATTCAGCCTTGGGAGGCCTCCAGTTTGAGGAGATACACGCCTGGATTCCAACGCTGGGCGTGCAGTATCACGTAGGCATCGATGGCCTGGGCCTGCTGATGTTGCTTCTTTCAGCCATCATCGTGCCCATGGCGATCGCCGCGTCGTGGCGGATTCAGGAGCGGGCGCCACTCTACTTCTCCCTCATTCTCATGCTGGAAGCCGGTCTCTTCGGAACCTTCACGGCGCTCAATTTTTTTCACTGGTTTCTATTTTGGGAGCTTAGTCTAATACCCGCGTTTTTCCTGATTAGACTTTGGGGCGGATCCCGACGTGCCGCTGCGGCGACTCAGTTTTTTGTTTACACCATGGTCGGAAGTGTTGCCTTGTTGCTGGCTTTCCTGGCCATTTTCCTATGTACCGGCAAATTCGATTTCATGGACCTGGCCGAGCTGGCGAGGAATGGTCAGCTGCTCCCCGCATTCTCAGTTCTTACGCGTTGGCATCATTTTACGGCGGAAACAATTGCACTGCTCCTGTGCTTCGGGGCGTTCCTCGGATTTGCCGTGAAGGTGCCGCTTGTGCCCTTCCACACCTGGCTGCCCGCGACCTATGCAGAGGCTCCGAGCGGCGTCGTCATGCTGCTCACCGGCGCCATGTCGAAGATGGGACTGTATGGGTTTCTCCGAATCCTGCTTCCCATCTTCTGCGTGCAGCTGCGATCGCTGCGAACGCCTCTGTTGTGGCTTGCCGTGGCCACCATCATTCTTTCGGCCTACGCCGCCATGGCGCAAAAGGATCTGAAACGCATCTTTGCGTATTCCTCGATTAACCACCTTGGCTATTGCATGCTGGGAATATTTTCGATCCTCAAGTTCACTGGCGATAATCCCGCACTTGCGGCTGAAAAGGCCGCCGCGCTGAACGGTGTTCTTTTGCAGATGTTCAACCACGGTCTCACCGCCGCGACGCTGTTCTGGTTTGTGGCTCTGCTGGAAAAGCGCAGCGGCGGGTTACGCGGCCTTGATGATTTCGGAGGATTGCGCAAAGTCGTTCCCGTGTTCTGTGGTCTCATGGGCATCGCGTTATTCTCATCGCTGGGATTGCCGGGGCTCAACGGTTTTGTCGGCGAATTTTTGATCTTCAAAGGCACATTCCCACTCGCAACCTGGCCGTCATCAGTGTCCGTGCTTGGTCTCCTCGTGACGGCAATTTTTATTCTGACCATTTTGCAACGTGTCTTCTCGGGGCCACTCAATGAGAGATGGTCACAAATGCCCGATCTGACGACGCAGGAACGGCTCGCCTTGTTACCCGCCATTGCACTGATGTTCGTGTTGGGGGTATATCCGCAAGCTATCCTCGGCGTCATCAACAGTACAACCATGCAAATAGTGCACCAACTGAGGTTTTGAACCTTACAGGAATCGAAAAAATAGCTATGCTGGCGTGGACCATCTACATTTCGTTTCTCGGCGTGCTGGCGCTGATGCTCCTTCCCCGGAGTTCTGTCCTCGTCGCACGGATCCTTGCGCTGCTAACAGCAGTGGCGGGATTTGCCGTGACCGTAGTGAGTTTTGCTCAGCAGCGATCGGGCGAACTGGTTACAGTTGCGCAGGCCTCCTGGATTCCGTCGCTCGGCATCGAGTACCACCTGGCATCGGATGGGATCAGCCTGACTCTGCTTTTACTCACAGGGATTGTGGCGATTGCGGGGATTCTCTTCTCCTGGAATATTGAATACCGCGCCAAGGAGTTTTTTGCATTCTACCTGGCGCTGATCGGCGGTGTGTACGGCGTCTTTTTAAGCTTCGATTTATTATTGCTGTTCGTCTTTTACGAGATCGCAATCATTCCGAAGTATTTCCTCATTGCAATCTGGGGTTCGACGCGGCGCGAGTACGCTGCAATGAAGCTGGCGCTCTATTCCTTTGTCGGCAGCGCAATGGTGCTGATTGGCTTGATCGCGGCATATGTCATAGCCGGCGGCAGGACGATGGACCTGGTGCAACTTTCTCAGTTTCCATTCCCGGTGCATTTTCAAATGTGGGCATTCCCGCTGGTGTTCGCAGGATTTGGAATTCTCGCCGGTCTTTGGCCATTTCATACGTGGGCGCCGACAGGCCACGTCGCTGCCCCAACTGCGGCTTCCATGCTGCTCGCTGGCGTGGTGATGAAGCTAGGAGCCTATGGCTGTTTGCGTGTCGCCATGACATTGTTTCCTCGCGGCCTGGACGCATGGGGATTCCACGTTCTCGGCTTCGGGTCCTGGCGTGACGTCTTCGCACTGCTTGCACTTATTGGCATCGTGTATGGCGCGATGGTGGCGCTTGTGCAAAAAGACTTCAAGTTTGTCGTCGGCTATTCGAGCGTCAGTCACATGGGCTTCGTCCTGCTCGGGCTGATGACGCTGCAACAGATCGGTTTGGATGGCGCGGTTTTACAGATGTTTTCACACGGAGTCATTGCAGGGTTGCTCTTTGCCGTCGTCGGGCGGATGGTCTATGACCGTACGCATACACGCGATCTGTCAGAACTGGAGACAATGCATCTGGGCAAGGTCATTCCATTTGCCGCCGCGACGTTCATTCTCGGAGGTATCGCTTCGATCGGGCTGCCGGGCTTCAGCGGGTTTGTAGCGGAACTGCAGATATTGATTGGAGCGTGGCGCTCCTTCCCTCTTGCCGCGATCGTTGCCGGGGCAGGCATCGTCATCGGCATCGCCTATACCTGGCGCGCGATGCAGAAAGCATTCTTCGGCGCGTCGGAGCCTGGCGTTTCTGCCGACACTCACTCGCTGCCCGCCATCTCCATTCCTGAACGCATCGGAGCTGTAATTCTGCTAGGCGCCAGCGTCGTCATTGGACTTTACCCTCAATTGCTTTTGCGCGTTATTGCCCCCGCTTTGCACTCGCCGATGTTCGACGGCTTGTGGAAAGGAAGTGGACGATGAGCGCTTTGAGCTATCTCGATCTGTTGCACCTTGTCCTGCCGCAGGTAATCGTCGTGGTCGCGGCGCTAGTTGTGCTGTCGGTGGATCTCATATTCCTCCGCACGTCGGAGACGCACCTCCGGGCAGTCGTCGCCGCGATAATTTCAGTTGCCGGCTGCACGGCAGCCATCCTCTGGATATTGCATGCGCCGCACTCTGCAAATGTCCTCGATGGAATGCTTGTGCTGAATCATCTGGCACAGCGAATGCAAATTACGCTGCTCATTCTGACCAGCCTGACAATCTTGGTTTTTATCGAATCAACGTTCACCCAGCACATCAGCGAATACATGGCTCTTATCCTGCTGGCAACCGTCAGCATGATGTTTCTGGTCAGTACGCAGAATCTCCTGATTATTTTTTTATCGCTTGAGTTGCTCAGTCTGTCTCTCTACGTCCTGACAGGATTCAACAAGCGCAGCGCCCGTTCGGCGGAATCCGCTTTGAAGTATTTCCTTTTTGGCGGAATTTCGGCCGCATTTCTCTTATTTGGCGCCAGCCTCTTATATGGTCTATCCAACTCAACCAATCTCGAGCGTATCGCCAATAGCATTCCTGAGATCGTTCACGGTCCATTCCTTGATCCCCTATTGATCGTTGCAATCGTCATGACCATAGTTGGCCTTGGATTTAAGGTGGCTGCGGTTCCGTTTCATTTCTGGGCGCCGGATGTGTATCAAGGCGCCCCTGTTCCCAGCGCGGCATTCATTGCTTCCGGATCCAAGGTTGCCGCCTTTTTCATCTTTTATCAGGTCATGGTGATTGGCTTTGCCGGTGCGGAAGGCAGCAGTTCCTGGTCTGGCTATGCCCCCGGATGGGTGCCGGCGCTTGCAGTTGTTGCCGCACTGTCGATGGTGCTCGGGAATCTGGTAGCGATTCTGCAGACAAGTGTAAGGCGACTGCTCGCATACTCCGCAGTTTCCCACGCGGGCTATATGTTGCTGGGCATCTTGTCCCATAGCGATCAGAGCTTTCGCGCACTGCTCTATTACGCCATCACTTATGCATTGACGGTACTCGGCGCCTTCGGAGTTATAGCGCTGGTAGAGGAGGAGACCGGCGGCGACGCGCTCTCCAACTTTGCAGGACTCAGTCGAAGAGCCCCGGTCCCCTCATTTTGCCTGTTGATCTTCTTGCTTTCTCTGGCCGGCATTCCGCCATTGGCTGGTTTTTTCGGTAAGTTCTATTTGTTTTCTTCCGTGCTTACTTCCAGTCCTGCGGCGATTGGCCTTCTCTGGCTGGTTGTCCTGGCTATCGCGATGAGCGCGGTCTCGCTCTACTACTATCTCAAGGTCTTGAAGTACGTCTATGTACTCGACCCGCCGGCAGGCATCACTCCAAGGCGGATCTCACTTGTTCGTCAATTTGTTTTGTGTGTAATGGCGCTCGGCGTATTATTGCTGGGCTGCGCGCCGAATTTGCTGCTGAGATGGCTGTAGCAACCTACTCGCCTCGCGGATTAGGCCAAAGAATAGATTGTGAAGGAAGTGGTAGGCACGAGGAGACTCGAACTCCTGACCTCTACCGTGTCAAGGTAGCGCTCTAACCAACTGAGCTACGCGCCTGTGCGTTCTCTCAAGTCTAATCGGAAGAAGAAGCGGGAGCAACCTGCCGTGGACTCCTGGACTGGGTTACGATTGTTTTGATCCTGCATAGTGCCGTTCCTGAGCCAATTTCGCGCCGCGCCGAATCTGCTTACGCTGATGCGGCTGTTCATCATTCCCTTCCTTGTGATTGCGATCCTGGATGGGAACTATCGCCTGTCTTTCGCGTTGTTCATTCTTGCCGGAATCAGTGATGCCCTGGATGGCCTGTTGGCCCGGTGGCTGAAGCAGAAGACGACGCTCGGACAGTATCTCGATCCTATTGCGGACAAACTTCTGCTGAGTACATTGTTTGTCGTGCTGACGCATGTGGGGATGATCCCCCAGTATGTGACCGTGCTGGTCTTCAGCCGGGACGTAGGAATCCTGCTTATTTCCACGCTGTTATTTGTCACCAATGCTTTGCGGGATTTTCGTCCGAGCCTTTTTGGCAAGCTGAACACCCTAACGCAGATCCTGGCCTTGATCGCGGTACTTTGCCAGAAGATATTTGTTTCCAGCCATTTGGCGAGCCTGCGGGATGTTCTGGTGCGGACGATTGCGGTACTGGCGCCGCTTTCAGCTGCACAATATGCGTGGATTGTGTTTCGGAGGATGAATTCTCCTCCAGAGCAGACGGTGGTTTAGCTCAACTTATTCGTCGGCAGGAGTTTCGGCGAGCGCTTCTTCTTCGATGGCGATATCGCTAAACTCAGCGGAATCAAATACTTCCCCGCAATGCTGGCATTCGACGAATTCTGCGTCTTCCTCGCGGGCGACGATCTTGACGATTGGGTGTTTGCATTTGTCGGTCATTGGGGGAGGAGTTTGCGAATGTTATGGATTTTGCCCGTCTCCCATCCCCTTGTCAACTGGCATTTTCGCTGATTTTGAGTGGTAAATACGTGGTTGATACGTGGTGAATTCATGGTGAATTCGTGGTGGAAGTCACGGTTGCAAGCAAGTGAGTGTGGACGTACACTAAGTAGGACTGGATTTGTCTGAATTTGTCTTAATCCCGACAATTCCGGTGGCGGAACCTTCAAAACGACAATGCTGCGTCTGACCAAAAAAGCGGATTACGGTCTGATGGCTCTGAAATATCTTGCCGAGCAGACGGATGGCAGCGCCCGCAGCGCCAAAGACATCGCGGAGGCGTACCATATTCCTCCCCAATTGCTGGCGAAGATCCTGCAGACATTGGCGAAGACCGGTTTACTGGTCTCCCACGCCGGAGCGAATGGCGGTTATGCGCTGTCCAGGCCGGCGAAGGAGATCTCGGCATTTGAGGTGATCCGGGCGATCGACGGACCGCTTTTCATTACCAGTTGCATTACGATTCACGGAGCATGCGACCTGACGAGTACATGCACCATCAAAGAACCATTGCGCAAGGTAAATGACAGTATCAAAGACCTCTTGAGCGGCATTCACATTGCCGATTTAGTGGACGCAGATGGGGAGCAAGGCGGAACAGGCGCTCCGGTGGGCGGAGGCCTGGTGAGTATTGCCATCTAGCAATTGGCGATTGGCGAAGAAAGAGTTTACATGGCGCGCGTTTTTGACGAGCACCGGTTTTGGGAGAGACGATGAGCAACGATATAAGCAACAACGGCGTAGTGATCAGCGAGTCCACAACACCCTTACCAAAGGGCGTGAAGTTGCCCATCTACATGGACAATCATGCGACGACGCCGCTTGATCCGCGCGTTCTCGAGGCGATGATGCCCTATTTCACGTCGACCTTTGGAAATGCGGCGAGCCGCAACCACTCCTTTGGATGGGAGGCGGAGAAAGCGGTGGAGAAAGCACGTGAGCAGATTGCCAAGCTGATCGGCGCGACCTCCAAGGAGATCATCTTTACCAGCGGGGCGACGGAGTCGAACAACCTGGCGCTGAAGGGTATCGCGGAGATGTACCGCGAGCGCGGCAACCACATCATCACGCAGGTGACCGAGCACAAGGCGGTGCTCGACACCTGCAAGAAGCTGGAGAAGCAGGGCTACCGGGTGACCTATCTTCCGGTGCAGGCCGATGGCTTGATCGATCTCGAAGACCTGAAGCGCGCGATGGACGAGAAGACCATCCTGGTCTCGATCATGTACGCGAACAATGAGATTGGCGTCGTTCAGCCGATTGCCGAGATTGGCAAGCTTTGCCATGAGAAGGGCGTGATCTTCCACACCGATGCGGTTCAGGCCGTGGGCAAGATTCCGGTGGACGTGCAGAAGGACAACATCGACGTGCTGAGTCTGAGCGGCCACAAGATCTATGGTCCGAAGGGTGTCGGCGCGTTGTATGTCCGGCGGCGCAATCCGCGCGTCCAGATCTCCGAGCAGATTAACGGCGGCGGACATGAGCGCGGGATGCGTTCCGGCACGCTGAATGTTCCTGGCATTGTCGGGCTTGGGAAAGCTTGCGAGATCTGCGGCGAGGAGATGGCGACCGAGGCGAAGCGCGAGCAGGAACTTCGCGACTATCTGAAGGCAAAGTTTGAGAAGGCGCTGGACTATGTTCACGTGAACGGCAATATGGAGCACCATCTGCCGGGCAACCTCAACATGAGTTTTGTGTATGTCGAGGGCGAGAGCCTGCTGATGGGCATCAACGATGTGGCGGTGTCCTCGGGATCGGCTTGCACGTCGGCTACGCTGGAGCCAAGCTACGTGTTGAAGGCTCTTGGGCTAGGAGACGACGTGGCGCACAGCTCGATCCGGTTCGGACTTGGCCGCTTCAATAGCAAGGCTGAGGTCGATTATGTTTCCGACAAGATCATCGATGTGGTTTCGAAGCTGCGAGAGCTTTCGCCGCTGTATGAGATGGTGAAGGAAGGGATCGACCTCTCGAAGATCGAGTGGGCGGCACACTGAGAATAGGTAAGAAATGGCGTAGTAGCCGCCAAGCAACTGGCGCACCCATTTCGGGGCGCGTATCATCTAAGTTAGAGACGAGGAACACACTATGGCATACAGCGACAAGGTAATTGACCACTACAACAATCCCCGGAACGTCGGCCAGATGGACAAGGCCTCTACCGAGGTAGGGACTGGGCTTGTAGGCGCGCCGGAGTGCGGCGACGTGATGCGTCTGCAGATTCGCGTGAATCCCGAGACCAGCGTGATCGAAGATGCCAAGTTCAAGACCTTCGGCTGCGGCTCGGCGATCGCATCAAGCTCGCTCGCGACCGAGTGGGTGAAGGGCAAGACGATCGACCAGGCTCTCGCAATCACCAACACCGACATCGTCAAGGAACTCGCGCTTCCTCCGGTGAAGATTCACTGCTCGGTGCTCGCCGAAGATGCGATCCGCGCTGCGATCGGCGACTGGAAGAAGAAGAACAACGTTGCGGAGCCGGCCGCTGTCGCAGCCGCGCACTAAGAGATTTTGCAGGGTGCGAACAACGGTAGCAGTGCGTCTTTTCGATCGCGTTGCTACCGTGTTGTCTTAGCGGGAAAATCTTATGGCAATGGTGACACTACAGACTGCGGCGGAGATGGAAGCAGCCAAGACTGCATCTGCCGGTGGTGGAAAGAAAGACCCGCTGGCGGGAATGAATGTGCTGACCGCGCAAGGGCAGGAGCCTGGGCAGAAGAGCATCCAGATTACCGGGAAGGCGCTGAAACGGATTCGCGTTGCGATGGCGAAAGAAGGCGTTTCGCCGGAACAGGGCGGTCTGCGCGTGGGAATTCAGGGCGGCGGTTGCTCTGGACTGAGTTACAACATCCGATTCGATACACAGCCTCGCGACCGCGACCGGGTGTATGCGTTTGGCGAGGGGATAGAGACGGCAGGCGACCCGACAAACGGAGCGCCGATTCGCATCTTTGTCGACCCCAAGAGCTTTATCTATCTGCATGGCATGGTGCTCGACTTTGAAGAGAC
>DATAVY010000219.1:0-24182 GCA_036267495.1 Edaphobacter sp. | reverse complement strand
GCATCCACCGTCCAGAATGGAATCCTGATCCGCGAAGCAAGCTGCTTTCGCCAGCGTTCCGGATCGCGCATCGGATTTTCATCCCCAATCAAAAATCCGGCATGGACGTCGGAGAGAAATCTTTCATGCGACTCGTGAGGTACTCGCCGCATGACAAAAGAAATATTGCGCACAGCCAGATCGGTTTCAATATCCGGCAAGCCCTGATTGAGAAACACGTAATGGCGAAGATTGGCATGCGGGAAATTTGAGATAGCGGCAAAATACACGATAAGAGGCAGGCCCAGCATATTGGCTACTTTTATCGCAAGGTCGATTGCATGATTATCGACTCCGCGTTGCGCGCGTTGCATCCAGTAGACAACGCATCGACCATTCGGATCGGGCAAGCCATCTCGCCGGACTGTAACCCGGCAGTCCCCGGAGAGACTGGAAAGTTGTTCAGAACAATCCCGCCGCGTCTTTGCCATCCGTCAAGTCTAGCGGGCAAATACGAGAGCGTTTTCAGCGCAACAAAAATGCAGCCCGAAAGCCGCATTCTCGTGAAAACCAGTTTCGATCTACCAGAGGCCCCACGCCCGGCTGACATAATCGGTGAGCGTCATCGTAATCAACACGAGAAAAGTGAAAAAGCCGGACATGACCGTCAGCTTCACCAGCTTCGATTGATATTTGACATGCATGAAAAACAAAATGACAATCACGGCCTTGGTGCATGCAATAGCCAGCGCCACAACCGGGTTCAGAATCCCAAGATCGATATACGCCGCCCACACCGTCAGGCCGGTGAAGATCAGCAAAGTGACAAAGACCATTCCGTAAACGAAGGGAGTGACGATGTGATGCTCCGCGTGCTCCGGGTTCACTACATTCGATGGATCATGAAACTCGGACATAATTTCCTCCTTCCGCCACTGTCAATGGCTCGGCCCTAAACAGGATGCCGGTTGATGAGATAGAGCAAAGGGAACAGGAAGAGCCAGACAATATCGACGAAGTGCCAATACAGTCCGAAATTCTCAATCGGCGCAACATATCCCGATGAGAAGTCGCCTCGAGAGGAACGCTTCAACAGCCACGTCAGAAGGCCGATCCCGATTATCATGTGCAACGCGTGCATACCAGTCATGGCGAAGTAGAGGAAGAAAAAGATCTGCGTCTTCTGCGCCATATCCGGCGCAAGAGGCTTCTCATGCAGGCCGTGCGCCTGTGGATTGACAAATTCGGAGACATCGAAATGCGCGCCCGGGATGTGGTGCTTCTCCCACTTCTCGTGATACTCAATGCCCTTGATGTAAAGGAACGCCAATCCAAACAACGTGGTGAGGATCAAAAAAACAACCAAGAGGCCTTTCTTCCTGACCTCCGCCGCCCACACCCCCAGGGCCATGAAAAAACCCGAAGTGATCAGGATCGCCGTGTTCGCCGCGCCCAGCGGAATACTCAATTGATTGGAGCCGACGACGAAAGCGTCATAGTACCAGTTGCGGTACAGCAGGTAGGAGAAGAACATCCCTCCAAAGAACATGATCTCCGTCAGCAGGAACAGCCACATCCCAAACGTTCCGGCCTCGCGCTGCTGCTCCTGCGTCTCAAAGTGATGGCGGTGCTGCGGCAGCGCGATATGCTCGTGCTCGGCTGCAACCGCAGTCTCATGCGTATGTGGATGCGTTGCTACGATCGCATTATCCAACGGTCGTCACCTCTTGTGCGGTCTTGTGTTCGAGCCACTCGTAGTCATAAGCCTCATGGTCCATGACCGGAATCTCGATAAAGTTTTCAGTAATCGGCGGCGATTGAATCTGCCACTCAAGGCCCGTCGCCTGCCATGGATTGTTACCTGCGATCGCGCCATACTTCAGCGACCACGCCAGATAGAGCAGCGGCAGCATATAGCCCACGCCAAGCACCGTCGCTCCCGCGGTCGACAGCACATTCAGCACCTGGAACTCAGGCGGGTAGGCATGGTATCGCCGCGGCATTCCCAGATATCCGAGAATGAACTGCGGCAGGAACGTCAGGTTGAATCCAATAAAGGTGGTGACAGCCGCCAGCTTCGAGATCGACTCCGGATACATTCGTCCCGTCATCTTCGGCCACCAGAAGTGAACGCCGGACAGGAACGCCATCAGCATTCCGCCCACCATCACAAAATGGAAGTGAGCGACGATGAAATAAGTCTCCGTCAGATGAATATCCATCCCCAGCGCGCCCAGAAAGACGCCCGTCATGCCGCCGATCGTAAATAATCCCAGAAATCCGAAGGCGTAGAGCATCGGCGTCTCGAACGTGATTGAGCCCTTTTGCATCGTGAACGCCCAGTTGAAGGTCTTGATCGCCGAAGGAACTGCCACCAGCATCGTCAACAGCGAGAAGACGAGCGCGGAGTAGTTCGACACGCCCATGATGAACATATGGTGTGCCCAGACGAAAAAGCCGAACAGCGCAATCGCCACCGAAGAGAACGCAACCGCCGTATAACCGAACACTCGCTTCCGGCTGAACGTGCTGATGACTTCGGAGATGACACCCATGCCTGGCAGAATCATGATGTATACGGCCGGATGCGAGTAAAACCAGAAGAGATGCTGAAACAGCAAAGGGTCCCCGCCTTTGGTCGGATCGAAGACGCCGATTCCCGCCAGCCGTTCCAGCGCCACCAGCGTCAGAGTGATTGCAAGCACCGGCGTGCCCAGCACCATCAGCAGCGAAGCCGCATAGTGCGACCAGACAAACAGCGGCATGCGGAACCAGGTCATCCCCGGCGCGCGCATGCGATGGATCGTCACAATAAAATTCAGCCCGGTGAAGATCGAGGAGAACCCCAGAATGAAGACTCCGGTTGCCGCGGTCACCACATGCGTATTCAGATAGTGCGTCGAGAGCGGCGTCGTGAAGGTCCACCCTGTATCTACGCCGCCCAGCACCAGCGCGCCAAGAACGACAAGACCGCCAAGCCAGTAAAGATACCAGCTCAGCAGATTGATCTTCGGGAACGCCAGATCCTTGGCGCCAAGCATGATCGGCATCAGGAAGTTCCCAAGCGTTGCCGGAACTGACGGCACCAGGAAGAGGAAGACCATGATGATGCCGTGCATCGAAAACATCTTGTTATAGGTATCCGAGGCCATCAGGTCGCCCTGCGGCGTCAAAAGTTCAAGCCGGATTAGACCCGCGAACGCGCCTCCGATGAAGAAGAAAAACGTAATCGAGATCAAATACAGAATTGCAATACGCTTGTGGTCTCCGGTCAACAGCCAGCTGAGTAACCCGTCCTCGTTGTTGATATAGTTCCGCTTCGGCAGCGTCGCAGTCCTTTGATCGGGTAAGTTGAGAATTGTGGAACTCGTTGCACTCATGGCTTCACCACCCCTGGCGTTGTCGGCGCCGCTTGATTCGACTCAGACGTGGTCAGCGTCTGCTGAACACGATAGTTGCTTTCCATTGATTTGATGTACTCAACCAGATCGATCAGGCCGTCTTCGCTGATCTGCCCCTGGTACGTGGGCATAATCGGTGCGTAACCCGCCGTAATATGCTGCGACGGGCTGAGAATCGCATCGCGCAGATAAGCGTCATTCACCAGCACCTGCGATCCATTCGTCAGTTGCAGCTTCGATCCATACACGCCCGCGAGATTCGGTCCCCGCGCCGCGGCGCTCCCGGAGTGGCAGGCATTGCAGCCCATACTGGCAAACAGCCTCTCTCCATTCTGCGCAAGCGACATGCCGCTGGTCGACTGCTGCGTCCACTTCTGGTAATCGTCCGGGCTCAGCACCGTCACCTCGCCAATCATCGCGGAGTGATTCGTCCCGCAATATTGTGTGCAGAAGATGTGATACGTCCCCGGAGTCGTCGCGTTGAACCACACCGTCGAGTAGCGCCCCGGAATCACCTCACGCTTCACCCGGAAGTCCGGAATCGAGAAGCTGTGAAACACGTCCTGCGAGATCATCGTCAATTGCACCGGCCGCCCTGTAGGGACGTGTAGCGCATTGATCTCATGCTGTCCACCAGGATGCTCCGCCTTCCACATCCACTGTTTGCCGACAATATAGATATTCATCGCATTGGTCGGCGGATTATAGATGCGGAAGTACAGCAGCGCTCCCCAGACAAACACAACCAGAAAGAGAGCCAGCGGAATAATCGTCCAGGTGGCCTCAAGCAGCGTGGAGCCTTCGATCTGAACCGCGACCGGGTGCTTCTCCTTGCGGTAACGGATCGCGAAACCGAAGATGAGGCAGCCAACGAACGTCAGGCCGATGACCGTGATGAACAGGAGAAAAAAGTAGAGCGCGTCGGCATAGGGCGCAATGGTCGACGCCTCGCGCGGAAACAGCGCCGAAGCGTTAAGCCATTTGATCAAAAATTGCCACAGGACTGGACTGATATGCATCGTTACCCTTTATCCGTTTCTTTCTTCGTCAGGTCGTGTTCGCGCGCAAGCCTGGCGTCTTTGCGAAACATCAGAAACATGAAGCCGCCCAGTCCCGCCACCGTAATCATCCCGCCAAACTGCACCACACGCGCAATGATCAGCGAATGCTTATTCAGATGCGGATCGTAGTGATAGCAATAGGTCAGAATGTTCGCCACCGGAGAGCCGATCTTGTTCCCGGACGCATCGATCAATCCCAGCAGCATGTCCTTCGGCGAATACTCAACCCCCAGGTAGTACTGGGCGAGTTTGCCCTCAGGGGTCACAATCTCGATCGAGCTCGCATGAGCAAACTGCGACAGCTTCCCATCCGGCCCCGGTACCCGCACATAGCCAAACCCAACTGCATTCGTCACCGCATCGATCGCAGGCCGCTGCCCCGTCAGGAAGTGCCATCCGCCCGCTGTCTCCGGACGCCCATACCGCTTGACATAAAGCGCCTTCGACTTCGCCGCCGCCTCCGGCGTATCGCTGGGATCGATGCTGATCACCACAACATCGAAATCCTTACCCGGCGTCAACTTCACCATCTCCAGCGAACTGGTGATGCCGTCCAACTCCTCCGAACAAAGCATCGGACACGTGTAATACACAAGCGAAAGAATCGCCGGATGCTTGCCGAAATAATCTCCCAGTTTGACTGCCTTGCCGCTCTCATCGACAAACGCCGCGTCCAGCGGGAGTTGCTGATTCAAATGCTGCGCCACGCCAACCTTCTGCAGCACCTGCGGCAACTGGTCGCCCGCATTCTCGCCGCTCTGTTTGTCGCCATAGCTCGAGACCTGGGCGAACAGCGGAGCACTCAGCAGCGCGCAGCAAAGAATCGCCGTCCGCCAACCGCCTCGTATTATCCGCCTGTTCCTCATAACCCCTCTTCTCTATCTTAATCCGCAAAGCCCGGTCTTACTTCACCGGCGCAAGCTCCGCCTTGTTCTCGTTCACGGCCTTGCCGTAACTCAACTTCTGTTCCCGCGCCTCAATCGTCTGAAGCTCATATCCCGTCCGGGCAAAACCGGAGGTCAGCGGCGACTGAACCGTAGGCTTTTCATCGCCGAACATCGCAACCGAAGTAGCTCCAGTCTGCGCAATCACTGGCAGCCCCCTCTGCGCAATCAATTCCATGGCCCGCGAGATCGGAATCCGGATCGATCCACCCTCTCCCGGTACAACGCTGTAGTTGTCCAGCAGAAGATCTTCGCGGGCATGCAGATCCGCCGTAGCCTGGTTGCCGTCGTCGATGTCCAGACGAGGCTGGGGGAAGGTCGTCGTCATCTGCTGAAACTCTCTCTGCTCCATCTCCGCATTGCTGGTAAGGTCCTGACGCTTGCCGTTTGCCGGACCCGCAAAAGTGCTGGCCCGATTCCACTTCGTCGACGGTCCGTCTTCTTTCTTCAGGTTGCCGTTGATCAGGATGCCCATCCCATAGCAAAGCAGAAAGAAAATACATACCGAGCCAAACAATCCAGCCAGAAACACGGCAATGCCGCTGGCGTTGACGTCCGTGACCTCATATCCCGGATGATCGGAGTCGCGCACATGAGACTCATGCGCTCCAGGCTGCTGCAATTCGTGATCGTTAGTGGGCATGTTCAGGCTCCAGCATCTCTTCGAGGTGGGGATCGTTCACCGCGATCAAGGGACGCGCTTCGAGTTCCTTCAGGTAGAACCAGCCCCACAGCGATAACACCGCCACGGGTACCGTAATGTAAGCGAGAATTCCAATGTTGCCGGCGATGTGCAGGTTCCCCGCCGCATCCGCAAAGTTCGGCTCGATCAGCCAGAACATATCGATGCATCGCGCAAAGATCATGAAGCACGTCAGCCAGATCATCTTCTGTTTGTTTCGCTTCAGATCCCGCGACAACAGCAGCACGAACGGAATCAGCCAATGGCAGATCACATCCGCCGAACAGACATACCACCAGCCCCCATGAATTCGGTTCAAATACCACGGAATCTCGTCCGGAATGTTGCCCGACCAGATGATCAGGAACTCCGCGAAACAGAGATAGATGTTCAGCATCACGAAAGCAAACGCCAGCTTGCCCAGATCGTGTTGCTCGGTCGCCCGCAGCAGCGTCTTCATCGGCTCCCAGCGCGACAGCAGGATCACCGTCAGAATCCCCAGCGCCAGCACTGCGTATCCCTGGCCGACCAGGAACTGCAGACCGTAGATCGACGAGTACCACGTCACATCCAGCGATTTAATCCAGACGATCGCGCCATCCGTAAGCAGAATCGCGTAGATCACGATTCCGATCCCGCTCAGATTCTCGAACTTGATGCGCCAGAAATCGTAGCTTCCCTGCGTGCCCATTCTCGGGTCGGCATCGCACTGCAAGGACCATTTATTCAACAGGTACGTGATGGTCAGAAGAACGGCGAAGATAACCACCGTCTGCACAATCGCGCTGCTCGGACTCAGCATCGTGCGCTTCGCATTCGCCGTCAGCGCCTGTTCCAGCGAAATCCAGTGATTGGCCAGAGCCTGCGCTGTCGTGGCCGCAGTCGGAAACGCCGCCCACTGATAAAGATGCTTCCACAAAAATATGATCGGCACGAACATCAGGCCAACCACCCAAAGCGTGCGCGACATCGCCTCCAGCGGCCGCCGCAGCAACAGTCCCCACTTGCCGCCGCTGACATATTGCACCATCAACATGCAGAGTCCGCCCCCGGCAAAGCCGAAGCACGTCATATAGCCCATCAGATAAGCGCGAAGTATATGGTTCTTACCCTCGTGGGTAAAGGCAAACGGGATCGTAAGGATCGTGGCCGCCACAAAGAAGATCAGCGCGCGCTTCCGCCAGACCGAGACAATCTCCGGCGCAGCCAGGGTCGCAGGCATTGGACGCGGCCCATAGTGGTCCTCGCGCCCGCCTGCTCCTCCGTTATGTTCATGTCCAAATGCCATGCGTTTCAAGCCTTCGTTCGGAAGCTTCCGAGGTTACTGCTTCGGTACGGTTTGGCCGGCTGCTGCCGGAGAATGTGGGTTGGTGGGACGCGATGTCGCAGGAGCCGCTGTCGAACCTGCGCTGCCCGGCGCCGGCAGTACGAAGCTTTGATCGTTTGGCGTGCCATAGGTTGCCGTGGGCGGCAAGACCCAGGGCTGCGTAAACGACGCCGGCAATCCCTCTTTTTCCGCGATGTCGGCCAGTGGCTCGACGTGGCTGCCCGGCGCAACATCTGCCTCGGTCGCCTTCTGGCTCAACTGCAGCGCTTTGATGTACGCCACAATAGCCCAGCGATCCGCCGGAGCGACCTGCGCCGAATAATCCGGCATCGCGCCATAGCCGTTGGTCATCACATAGAAAAAATGGCCAAGCGGCGCCGTTTCCAGGCGTGCCGTATGAAAATCTCCAGCGTGAGCATAGCCGCGCTGCACAATCATGCCCTCGCCATTGCCTACGCGCGAGTGGCACGGCGTGCAGTAAACGTTGAACCGCTCCTGTCCACGCTCGAGCACCTCCGTAGTCACGGGAAACGGCAGGCCATTTCCTTCCTTCCCATCGATCAGCCCGGTATAAAAATAGCTGTCTTCATGGAGCTGATTGCGCGCAACCGTATTCTGCACCTGCGGGCGCACCGAGCGGCCATCGGCATAAAAACTTGTCCCGCGCTGAGGAAAGAACTTCGGCTCGTCATGCATATCCTGACGGCAGCCGGCCAGCACCAGCATCGCCGCCGTCGCTGCACCGAACATCACGAATCTGTTGAGCTTTTGCACGCTACTCCCTGCTCCCTCTTCCCTCTTCCCTGCTTTCCGGCTCAATGGTCCACCTCCACCACGGAGACCGCGGAGAATTGCTCAAGGAACGCCCGCGTCTCGCCAGGCGAAAACATCGGGTCCATCGCCTCAAGACAAAGGAAAAATTTGTCGGTCGTCGCGCCATTCCTGAAGTTCGGCGCATTGAACAGCGGATGATAAAGCTGCGGCAGCCCATTCAACGCCAGCATCCCGAAGCACGCCGAGAATCCGGAAAACAAAATCGTCCATTCGTACGCCGGGATAATAAACGCCGGCCACGAGAACAGGGGCCGCCCAGCGATATTCAGCGGATATGCCCAGACATTGATCCAGGTCTCCATCAGAAACGCGGTCGTCACTCCCATCAGGCCGCCAATCAGGCACACCAGCGGCACTCGCGTCTTATGGAAGTGCAGCGCGTCGGCAGCCTCTTCCACCGGATAGGGCGTGTAGCACTCCATCCGCCGATATCCCGCGCGGTGAGCCTCCTTGGTTGCATGCACCAACTCGCCGGGTGTGTTGAACTCGGCCAGCAATCCGTAAATTCCTTCACGCGGCGGCATTAGACTGACTCCTCATTGACGACGTCTGCGGTACGGCCGCCCGGTTTCACCTTCGTCTGCGGCAGCATCGCCCGAATCTCAGACATCGGAATCATTGGCAGGAAACGGACGAACAGCAGGAACAGCAGCGTAAAGAACCCCAGAGTACCCACGTAGATCATGTAGTCCCACTTGGTTGCCCGGTAGGTGCCCCAGCTCGACGGCAGGTATTCGCGGTAAAGACTCGTGACGACGATCACAAACCGCTCAAACCACATACCCGTATTGATGATCAGCGACAGGATGAACAGCCAGGTCACATTCACCCGCAGCTTGCGCGACCATAGCGTTGCCTGCGGAATGGCAATGTTGGTCAGAATAAGCACCCAGTACGCCCAGCCCATCGGGCCGAACATCCGGTTCCACATCATGAAGAACTCCCAATGGCTGGCCGAGTACCAGCTCATGAAGACCTCCATGCCATATCCGTACGCCACGATCGATCCGGTCGCCAGCATCACCTTGGCCATGTTGTCCAGGTGACGCAGCGTAACCAGGTCTTCCAGGTGATAGAACTTCCTCAGCGGAATCGCCAGCGTCAGCACCATCGCAAAACCCGAATACACGGCGCCCGCAACGAAGTAAGGCGGAAAGATCGTCGTATGCCATCCCGCCAGCGCCGCCACCGCGAAGTCGAAGCTGATGACCGTGTGTACCGAGAGCACCAGCGGCGTTGAAAGTCCTGCCAGCAGCAGGGAAGCCGACTCATACCGGATCCAGTGCCGTGTCGATCCGCGCCATCCCAACGACAGCATCCCGTAGAAATACTTCGCCAGCGGCATCGTCGCCCGGTCGCGCAGCGTCCCAAAATCCGGAATCATTCCCATGTACCAGAAGATCACCGAAATCGAAGCATAGGTCGAAACCGCAAACACGTCCCACGCCAGCGGCGAACGGAACTGCGGCCACATGTTCATCGTGTTCGGATAGGGGAACAGCCAATACGCCAGCCACGGACGGCCAACATGAATCAGCGGGAAGATACCGGCGCAGCACACCGCGAAGATCGTCATCGCCTCGGCGAACCGGTTGATCGAATTGCGCCACTTCTGTTTGAACAGCAGAAGAATCGCCGAGATCAGCGTTCCCGCGTGGCCGATACCGATCCACCAGACGAAATTGATGATGGCGAATCCCCACGCCCCCGGAATCGTCACGCCCCAGATGCCGACGCCCTTCAGAAACAGCCATGTGCAGCCAATCACCAGCCCCTGAGCGACCGCTGCCGCGACCACCAGCCCGAAAAACCATCCCAGCGGCGTGTTCGACGTCAAGACGATCCCGGCGATCTTCTCCGTCACCGACCGGAACGTCTGCCCCGGAGCGATATCCGCGTACTCACCGGTTCGCGGATCGATCATCGGATCGGTTACGCTCGGGTCTTGTATAGGTCCTTTGGTCGCCATTATGCCAGCTCCGGATTTGGGTTGATGACGCCGGCCGTATACGTCGTGCGCGGCTTGTAATTCAGGTCCGCCAGCACCTGATAGCTGCGTTCCGCCGCCTTCCGCTTCGCCACCCGGCTCGTCTTATCGTTCTGGTTGCCGAAGATGATCGCGTCGGTCGGGCATGCCTGCTGGCACGCCGTCACAATCTCTCCGTCGCGGATCGCGCGATTCTCCTTGTCCGCCGCAATCTTTACTGCTTCGATGCGCTGGACGCAGTACGTGCACTTCTCCATCACGCCCCGCGAACGAACCGTGACATCGGGGTTGCGCATGAATTTCAGACTCTCCGTGTCGTAGTCCGAATACAGCAGGAAGTTGAACCGCCGCACCTTGTACGGGCAGTTGTTCGAGCAGTACCTCGTCCCCACGCAGCGGTTGTACACCATCGTGTTCAAACCCTCGGGAGTATGCACCGTCGCGCCTACCGGACATACCAGCTCGCATCCCGCATTCTCGCAATGCTGGCACGCCATTGGCTGGAAGTGCGCCTTCGGCGCATGCAGATCGCCTTCAAAGTACGTGTCGATCCGCAGCCACTGCATATTGCGCCCGACCTTCACCTGCTCGCGGCCCACCACCGGAATGTTGTTCTCCGCATAGCAGCTCACAATGCAGGCGTTGCAGCCGATACAGCTGTTCAGGTCGATCGACATCGCCCACGCATTCTGGATCTGCTGCGACGATTCATCCTTGTGATCGTATCGCCACTTGTCCCCGGAGAGGCTGTCTTCCTTCTTCGGCTGTTCCCCCTGCGGCGCATAGCCGACCTTGTCGATCAGCGTCCCGCTCGCTCCACCCTCATGCGCGAAGTTCGGATTCTTCTTCGCCTCATCGACCGTGGCGTAGCGGATAATCGACCGCTCCTCCGCCTCATGACCGGCCAGCGAATACACGCCGTTCTTGTCGAACAGCTTCTTTTCCAGGTCGAACTGCGCAAAGCTGCCGCGATGCTCGATGTTGTGCACCTTCGTGACGCACAGGTCATACTCTCCAGGAGTCTTCACCGCCGTCACGCCCGCAACATACAACGGCGCGTCCGACCTGCGGATCTGGTACGCATCGAACCCGACGCCCTGCGCCACGCGGCCCGCCTGCACGCCGCGGCCAAATCCCAGGTGAACCGTAATTACTCCATCCGGGTGGCCTGGAGCCATCAACGCCGGAGCGATAAACTCACGCCCCTGGAACGAGACCTTCACCGGATCCGATTCATCGAGCTTCAGATCGGCCATCGTCCCCATGCTCATGATCGCCGCGTTATCCCAGCTCAGGTTCGTCACCTGCTTAGGCAACTCCTGCAGCCAGCCGACATTCGCAAATCGTCCGTCATACAACGACGGATCGGGACGGAACGAAACCTCAAGCCCACTAGAAGCCGTTGTCGCAATTGGGAAAGAAGCGACCGCACTCTTGCCCGCTCCGCCCGCCTTTGCCGTAAAGGCCGTTCCCTCTACCCAACCATCGTGCAGCGCCTTGCGCCATCCGCCGGCAAAGTCGCCCCCTGCAGAAGTCCGGATGTAAGTCTTCGCATTCGCCAGCACAACGTCGTAGGCCGATATCTGCGAATTCTCCAGCAGCGTCTGGAACACATCGAAGGCCGACTGGCCGCCATACATCGGAGCAATCATCGGTTGAATGATCGAGATCGTCCCGTCATACGCCCGCGCATCCGACCAGCTCTCGAGATAGTGAGCTTTATTAATATGCCAGGTTGCGATCGAACCCGTCTCATCCAGATGCGAACCCAGATGCACCGTCACCGGAATCTTCGCGAACGCATCCTGGAAATCCAGATCAGCCGGCGCCGAATAAATCGGATTCACCCCCAGAATCACCAGCCACTGCACCTTGCCGGCGTTGATATCGGCGACCAGCGACTTGAAGTCCGCCACCTGCTCGCTCGGCATCGGATTCACTGTCTCGGTATAGATCACCGTCTTGCCCACCGCACCCAGCGCGGAGTTCAACGCATAAGCCGCCGCATGCACCGCCGGCGAAGCCTGCTCCCCCGGAATCACAACACACCTGCCGCCTGATGTCTTCAAATCGCACGTCAACACAGAAAAGAACTTCTGCGTCTCGGCGCTCGCACCCTGCGGAGCCGAACCACTCGCCAGCGCAGTCGCAAAACTCGCAATCTCACTCGGCTTCAACGCCAGCCGATGCTCCGCCTTGAACCCCGTCACCGTAGGCATCGTCTCGACGACGTACATCCGGTTCATCGTCTTGCCTTCTTCGTACCGGTGCCGCTCGGCATACGCGGCAGCCATCGGCAGGAATCCCGGATGCGCAATGCCGCCCAGGAAATCCGCATCGAGCGACAGAATCACATCGGCATCTTCCAGCTTGTACTGCGCATCCGTATAGCTGCCAAACGCCGCCTTGGAAGCCGCGCGGGAAGAGTCCTGGTTCACCGGCTCCCACTGGATCAACTTCGCCTGCGGATACGCCGCCTGCACCTGCTTCCACTGCACCGCCAGCGACGGCGACGTAATCGTCTCGCTCAGGAAATAAATCCCCTGTCCGCCATTGCTCTTCTTCGCCGCAGTAGAAAACGCCTCCTGAAACTCACCCCAGCCGGAAACCTGGCCGCGATGCAGCACATGCTGCGAGCGATCGGGATCGTACAGATCCAGCAGCGTAGCCTGCGTCAGCGCATCCGACTTGCCCTTCGACACAGGATGCTCCGGATTGCCGTCCACCTTGATCGGCCGGAACGAATCCGACTTCACCAGCACAGGGATCGCGCCCGTAGGAAACGGAAATGCCGTCGCAAAATACATCGGCTTGCCGAGAATCAAATCCTCAGGCTGCTTGATGTACGGGAAGATCGGCTCATCCGGCTGCTTCGTACAACCCGCCAGCCCAGCCAGCGCCAGCGATGCGCCCATCACCTTCAAAAACCCGCGCCGGCTCACTGCATCGACCCACTCGCCCGCCCCCGCCTGCCGCGGAAACTCCTCCCGCATCAACTCCTGAAACTCCGACGTCTCAGCCAGCTCGTCCAGGTTCTTCCAGAACCGCCGACCGGTCTTGCCGTCCAGCTTCGCGCGCACCTCGGCCAGTGTTATCTTCGGTGCCGCGGGCGCATTCGGTGCCGCGGGCGCTTTCGCCGCCGCAGGCGCCTTCGCCGATGCAATCTGCGTGATCACTACGGGTTCTGCCGCCGGTATTTTTCTCTCAGCCATCGTCTCGTCTGTTCCAATCCCAGCTGTTCTAATCCCAGTCGTTTGAAGTCCAGTCGCCTGAAATCCCGCCGTCTCAAATCCTGTCGTCTTCATCGGTGGCACGTCTCGCAGCTCGACAGTTCGTTCGCCGTGCGCAGGTGGTACTCCGCCGTCAGGTACCGGCCCAGATCCATCTGATCGGTAAATTTCCGATAGCTCGCCGGCAGCGTGATCCCCAGCGGAGGAACATCGCTCGCCGTCGGCCCGTTCGCCTCCGACGACAACTGCATCATCGCCACCTCAGGTCCCTTCCCCGAAGGATCGGTCGTCGTGCAGCTCACGTTCTGCGCCGTAGGGCTCGGTCCCGAATCCGAAGCCCCGCCCTTTACGGAACTCGTGCACCAAACCGGCTTGTCGTTCGATGGGCCTGCCCACGCCATGTTGTAAATCTCGCTCGTCGGCCGCAGATTCACCGCCGGATTGCGATGGCAGTTCAAGCACCACTCCATCTGCAGCGTGTTCTGCTGATACATCAGCGGCATCTCATCCACCCGCCCATGACAGCTCGCGCATCCGATGCCCTTGTTCACATGAATCTCATGATTGAAATAAACATAGTCCGGAAGATCATGCACCCGGATCCACTGGATCGAAGCACCCGTCGCCCAGCTCTGCCGCACCGGCTCCAGCAGATCGGCGTCCGTCCATATCTGCGCATGGCAGTTGATGCATGTCTTGGTTGGCGGAATCCCCGCGTAGGCTGCTGTCTCCACCTGCGTATGGCAGTACTGGCACTGCAGGCCCAGTCCCTGAACATGATGCTTGTGGCTGAACGGTATCGGCTGGTCCGGCCGCTGGCCCTGCCGCGTCACCCACGGCGATCTCTGCAATTGATCCAGTGTTACTCCGAGCGCGATAACGATAATGCCAGTCAATACCAGGCTGAATCGTGCCAGCGCGTTCGAACTGCGGTCAAAAACTTGCGCCATGAGTGCGTTCCTGCTTCCTCTGCTTTACCTTCGGCTAAGGGTTGAGAAGTTTCCTGCGATGGTGGTTGCTTTCTGGTTGCTTGCTCCGGCGTTTGCGGCCGGCGGTTGGGGAGTCCGCATTGGTCTGCCCGTAAATTTCTTCTCTAATAAATTATGAGTATAGCAGCGGAAATCTGCGAACTTTACCACCCACACTCACTCGCAACTTATTTTTTACCTGCAACATCCGATTATCGAACTCATTCCCTTCCGCCTGCACAACATCTCGTGCACGACCCTTGTCTCTGCTGAATTCACCACTACATCTACCCTGCCCGAGAGGTATCGCACTTGTAAATGCAAACCAATCTGGTCCGAATTTAGTTCGATGCACTTGCTCGCTGCCAGTTGCCGGGCGCCATCGGGGGGGCATCCCGGGTGTCATCGGAGTTGCCATTCGAAGCTGCCATTGCTTGATATCGACAATCGACAAACATCTGGAGAAGATCCAGGCAAAGCAGACCGCACAAGCTCTCGCCTGGCAAACCACCCCACGACGCGTTTTCGTCATGTGCCTCGTCTGCTAATGTCATCCTCATGCCTCGAGTCATCGCAAAACCAGGCGTCCCCAGATACGACTCCGCCGCCGCAATCCTTCACCTCACCGCCGCAGATCCCAAACTCGGCAAGCTCATCGAACGCGCCGGGCCCTTCACCCTGCGAATCGCCAGCGCGCAATCGCCCTTCGAAGCCCTCGTGGAATCCATCATCTATCAGCAACTGCACGGCAAAGCAGCCGCCACCATTCACCGCCGCATGCTCGAAAGCTTCCACGATATCTGCGGCATCGGCAACCACCCCTCGCCGGAGCATCTCCTCGATTGCCCCAACGAGCAGCTCCGCGCCGCCGGCCTCTCCAAGAACAAGATGCTCGCCCTCCGCGACCTCGCCGCCAAAACCATCGACGGCACTGTCCCCACCCTCAAACAAATCCAGCGCATGTCCGACGAAGCCATCATCGAACACCTCGTTCAGGTCCGAGGCATCGGCCGCTGGACCGTAGAGATGTTGTTGATCTTCCGCCTCGGCCGCCCCAACGTCCTCCCCGTCGATGACTACGGCGTCCGCAAAGGCTTCGCCCTCACCTTCGGTAAACTGAAATCCCCCGAAAAAGGTGGGCCACTCAAGATCACCCCTACGGACCTACCCAAACCCGACGTCATGCACCGCCGCGCAAAAAAATGGCAACCCTGGTGTTCCGTAGCAAGCTGGTACCTCTGGCGCGCCTGCGACCTCGCCAAACCCAACCCCAAGACCTGACCACCCTCTTCGCAGTTGCAGTCGCAGTTGCAGTTGCAGTCGCCCTTGCTTTTGCTGTTGCTATTGCCCTTGCTTTTGCCTTTGTTCCTTTGTTGTCATCCCGCAGCGCAGCGGAGGGATCTGCTTTTGCATTTGCCATTGCACCATTTTTTGGTTGTCATCCTTCCGCGCAGCGGGAGGACCTGCTGTTAGCCTTTCCATCAATCACCCGCAGAAAATCTCCTTCCACTTTCCGTTCAACCACTCAAAAAAAATGCGCCGCCCACTCATAACCCTAACCCTCCTCCTCCTCACCATCCCGATCGGCCTCGCCGTCCGCTACGCCCCACTCCATCTCCCCTGGTTCTTCTACAAATATTTAGGCTCCACCCTCTGGGCCGCAGCGCTCTACTGGCTCCTCGCCACCCTGCTCCCCAAACTCCGCCCAATCGCAGTCGCCGCACTCGCCATCACCATCGCCGCCATCCTCGAACTAACCCGCCTCGTCCCCATCGCCCCCATCGACGTTTTTCGCCAAACCCTCCCCGGCCAAATCCTTCTCGGTCGCTACTTCTCCCTCAAAAACATCGCCGCCTACCTCCTCGCCATCACCCTCACCGCCACGCTCGATCGCTATTTCATCGCGCCGACAAATCCTGACATTCCCGCCGTATAGTTCAGCTATGAACGTACCGACACGCCGAACTCTGCTTATCCTCGGCGTAGACACGACCTGGGCCCTCACCTCCTCAGCCCCCATCTGGAAATATCTCTCTCATCCCAAAGCCATAACCGCTATTGTGCTTGGTTTTCTATCCATTGCCCTCGGGATGTATTGGCTAGACTGCCTCAACCGCAGGCAACGACAGATCGGGATCGGCTGGTTCCTGCTGCTCTTTCTCTTTCTCACCGCAGCCTTCGCAATCCTCTATCCCATCTCCCTGAAACACACCCTGAATATCGGTTCCGACCGCGAAGATGCCCTTCGCATCGAACTCACCGCCATCCACCATCATCAATACCCTTACGCCGCCCGCACCTTCCTCGGCAATCCTCCCACCCCTCTTCCCGGAGCGATGCTGCTCGCCGCGCCCTTCTTCGCATTTGGACACATCGCCTGGCAAAACTTCCTCTGGCTCGCCCTCTTCTTCCTCTTCACAGTTCATTTCTTCCGTCGCCGCGCCACCGCTCTCTTCTTACTCACAGTATTTCTTCTCTGTGCGCCCGGAAATCTCAGCGACTTCACCTCCGGCGGCGACTATCTCATCAACTTCTTCTATGTCGCCATCGCGATCACCCTCTTCTCTCAATCGCTAGACCGCTCGTTCTACGTCTCCATTCCTGCCGCACTTTTTCTCGGAGTCACTCTTTCCTCTCGCATCATCTATCCCGTTATCCTGATTCCACTCCTGGCGCTCGCGCTGCAACAAATCTCTCGCCGCCGTACCGTCGCACTCTTTGTCCTCATTCTCCTCGCCGCCGCCGTCATTACGCTTCCGTTCTTCACGCCGCACTCCGCAATCCATCTATCTCAACAGCTGAATCAAAGCGCCCCCAAGCTTCGTTACATCCCCAGCGCACTTCACCCGCGGTGGACGCTTCCGTCGCTCGCAGTTCTTGTCTCCTGCATCGCATTCTTTGTCCGAATGGATCTCCCCAGACTCTTCCTGATCTTCAGCGCAGCGACCTTCATCATGCTCTTCCCCTTCGTCGCCAGCTTCGCGCTCCATGCCATACAGCTTCGTTACGCCTTCTTCTATCTCTCCATTTCGGCCCTGTCCTTCTCGCTCTGGGCCCTACGGCAGTATGAACGCCTCTCTCCTGGCACCCCGAATCCCGTCAACTCCATCTAACATTGAGAATTGAACCTGCTCTCGCTCCATGCGCCGGGCTAACATTCTCGTATCACTGACTTTCTCGCAAAGTAACTCTATCGATAGCCGATCGCCCAGACAGAATTCAGCCCAAGCGAATGCCGAAAAAAACCGCATCCCCCAAAGCCGCTCCCGCTCTATCTCAACCGCCCCGCTACGTCTGCATTCACGGCCACTTCTACCAACCCCCGCGCGAAAACCCCTGGCTTGAAACTGTAGAAGTCCAGGACTCCGCCGCCCCCTACCACGACTGGAACGATCGCATCACCGCCGAGTGTTACGCCCCTAACGGCGCCTCCCGCATCACCAACAAGCAGGACGAAATCATCCGCATCATGAACAACTACGCCCGGATGAGCTACAACTTCGGCCCTACCCTCCTCAGTTGGCTGCACGACAACGCCCCCCGCACCTACCGCATGATCCTCGACGCCGACAAGTTCAGCGCGCAGCGCTACAGCGGACACGGCTCCGCCATGGCCCAGGTCTACAACCACCTCATCATGCCGCTCGCCAATAAGCGTGACGCCCTCACCCAGATCCGCTGGGGCATCGCCGACTTCGAATCCCGCTTCGGCCGCAAACCCGAAGGCATGTGGCTAGCCGAAACCGCCGTCAACCGCGCCGTGCTCGACCTCCTCGCCCAGGAGGGCATCAAGTTCACCGTCCTCGCTCCCGCCCAGTGCGCCCGCGTCCGCCCCTTCCCTGGAACAGAATCGACCGAGGCGGCCGAGGCCGCGCCCGCCTCGGAACTCTGGACCGAAACTCCCAACGCCACCGTCGATCCCTCCCATCCCTACCTCATCCGTCTCGACGAAGGCCGCACCATCGCCATCTTCTTCTACGACGGCCCCGCCTCCCGCGCCATCGCCTTCGAGGGCCTGCTCAACAGCGGCGTAGACTTCGCCAGCCGCCTCCTCAGCGCCTTCCATCCCCCCTCGCCCGAAAACCCCCAGGCCGCCTCCCTCTCCCATGTCGCCACCGACGGCGAAAGTTACGGCCACCATCACAAGCATGGCGAAATGGCCCTCTCCTTCGCCATGCACACCATCGAAGAAGGCCAGCAGGCCCGCCTAACCAACTACGGCGAATTCCTCGAAAAATTTCCTCCGACATGGGAGGCCGAAGTAGTCGAAGACACCTCCTGGTCCTGCGTCCACGGCGTCGAGCGCTGGCGCTCCAACTGCGGCTGCAACGGGGGCCATCCCGGCTGGAACCAGGAGTGGCGCACTCCCCTTCGCGAAGCCCTCGACTACCTCCGCGACGCCACCGCTCCTCTCGTCGAACAACTCGCCCAACCCCTCCTCAAAGATCTATGGGTCGCACGCGACGCCTACATCCAGGTCATCCTCGACCGATCCCCCGCCGTCATCAATAATTTTTTCGCCCAACATGCCGCCCGTGAGCTCTCCGAACCCGAACGCATCACCGCACTCGAGCTCCTCGAGCTCGAACGCCACACCCAGCTCATGTACACCTCCTGCGGCTGGTTTTTCGACGAGATCTCCGGCATCGAAACCGTCCAGATCATCGCCTACGCCGGCCGCGTCATCCAGCTCGCCGCCAAATTATTCGGCCAGCCCGGCATCGATCTCGAAAAAAACTTCCTCGCCATCCTCGCCAGAGCCAAAAGCAACCTCCCGGAAATAGGCGACGGAGCCGAAGTCTATCACCGCTACATCAACAGCATGCAGATCGGCCTCGAACAGGTCGGCGCCCACTACGCCATCAGCTCCATCTTCCGCGCCTACCCCGAACACGGCGAGCTCTTCTGCTTCGATGTCCACCGCGAGTCCCAGGAGACCTTCAACTCCGGCCGTGGCCGCGTCGCCGTCGGTCGCGCTCTCGTCTACTCCCGCATCACCGAAGAGCACGAAGACATCTGCTTCGCCGTCCTCCACCTCGGCGATCAAAATCTCTCCGCCGCCGTCAAGCCTTACAACTCAAAGGATCCCGCCGAAGTCGAAGCCTTCCACACCTTCTCCACCGAAATCGGCACCGCCATTCGCCGCGCCAACCTTCCCGAAGTCATTCGCCTCATCGATCGCTTCTTCGGCCAGGGCGAAGCCCCCGGTCAATCCCAGACCCAATCCCAGACCCAATCCCCCACCGCCTACTCCCTCACCTCCCTCTTCGCCGACGAGCAGCACCGCATCCTCAACACCATCCTCAACCAGACCATCACCGAGATGGAGGAGTCCCTCCGCAAGATCTACGAAGACCACGCCTCCCTCCTCCACTTCCTCACCGAAACCGGCATCTCCGCACCACCCGCCCTCGCCTCCGCCGCGCGCTTCGCCATCAACGCCAGCCTCCGCCGCGCCATCGAAGCCGAAAGCTTCGACGCAGCCAACATCGAAAACCTCCTCAGCCGCGCCGAGGCCGACCAGATTCCCCTCGATACCCAGCTCCTCGGCTACACCGCCGGCCAGCGCATGAAGCGCGCCATGGTCCGCCTCGAAGCCTCCGTCGCCGGCGACCCCTCCGCCAACGGCGCTCTCGCCACCGCCCTCATCGTCGCCGAAACCATCGGCAGGATGCCCTTCGAAGTCAACCTCTGGCAGGCACAGAACATCTGGAATGACCTCCTCCGCCGCAGCGACACCAACTACTGGACCGCCGAATGGAAAGAAGACTTCAAAAAACTAGGCCGCGCCATGAACATCTCCGTCGAAGAACTAGTCATCGAGGAAGGCGTCAGCGCCTTCTAACCACCCTCTCTCAAAAGTTCTTGCCATGAATTCTGTCATCCTGAGCACCCTGAGCTCGCCAAAGGGGAGCCGAAGGACCTGCGGTTTGCTCAAGATCGCACTACCTCAGCCGCGTACATCACAAAACCAGAGGCTGAAGGTTGCGGAAAAACTTCACAGGCGGAAAAGTCTGTTTTGCTTAGGACACGGATGGTATCCCAGGGCATTAGCCTTGGGTCTCCGTGCCACAAGTGCTTCGCTTGGGGACGCGGCTTCACAGGCTGCGGAAAAACTCTGTTTTGCTTAAGGGCACGGATTCATCCGTGCCATAAGTGCTTCGCTCTGTGACGCGGCTTCAGCCGCTGAGGTACGCTGTTTATTTCGCGAGCCACTTTTTCCGCACCCTCTTCAGCCGCGAAGGTACGCATTCTGCTTCCCCAAACACCTCTTCAGCATAAGAAAACCGCCGCCTATCTGCCCTACTCAGCTCGCAAAGCTTCCACCGGATTTACCGCCGCTGCACGCCGGGCCGGAAGATAACTCGCAACTGCCGCCGCCGCCGCCAGTACCAGCGGCACCGTGATGTAGGTGAAAGGATCGAGCGGACTGATCCCAAACAGCAGCGACTTCATTAACTGCATCACCGCGGCTGCTGTGCCCACGCCTATAGCCACGCCAACCGCGGTAAGCAGCAGTGCGGACCGGACGAACATCCACTTCAGCTCGCTCTTCTGCGCCCCCAGCGCCAGACGGATTCCTATCTCGCGGGTGCGCTGCGATACCCCATACGAGATCACCCCATAAATGCCGAGAATACCCAGCAGCAGCGCCATCGAGCCGGCAATCGCCAGCATCACCAGAGTGAACGAGGTGCGCGCCAGCGACGCGCCGTAGACATCCTGCATGGTTTCGACCGACGCCAGCGGCAGGTTGGCATTCACCGACCACACCGCCTGCTGCACCTCCGTCAGGAAGCTCTCGTTTCCAGCCCGGGCGCTGCGAATAGCGAAAGCTACCGAGCGTGCCGCCTCGATCGTGGGTTGCGAGGTGTACGGATTGGTTTGCATCGCGGGCCAGTACACGATGGCAGGAGCCTCTTCGTCGACGCCGTTATGCCGCACATCTTCGACCACTCCGATTACCTCCACCCAGGGCATGCTTGAAAACTGGCGGACCCTCTTGCCCACCGCAGCCGAGGCCGAGCCCCACGAATCGCGGGCAAAGTTTTCCGACACCATAACTACCGGTCTCAGCCCGTAGATGTCGGTCCACGTCAAGTCGCGGCCCGCAAGCAATCGTGTGCCGGCGGCCTTGAAGTACCCAGGCGAAACCGAATTGAACAGCCTGAGCGGCGGATCGCCACCCCCGTAATCTTTTCCCTCGATGCGAATCTCATCCCAGTTGGGATCGATCCCTTCCATGGGCACAGCGGCCGCGAAGCCCACCGAACTCACGCCGGGAATCGTCGCAAGCTTGTCCGCAATATCGTTCTGGATACGCGTCACCATCTGCGGGTCCCGGACCAGCGACTCCGGAATGGTGATCCGCATCGTCTGCAGGTGCGGAGCGTCCGCAAAACCAGGCTCGACATTGCGCAACGCCGCGAAGGTGCGAATCATCAGCAATGCGCTTACCAGAAGCACCAGCGCCATCGCCACCTGGGCAATCACCAGCAGGTTGCGCGAGCGGTGGCGCTCACGGCTGGCGCTTGCCGTTCTGCCGGCTCCTGGGATCACCGCGCAGGCCCGTGTCCGTGCATACCTCCACGCCGGAATGGATCCGAACAACAGGCCGGAAAACACCGACAGCGCAAGCGTGAACCCAAGGGAACGTGCATCGAGAGAGATTTCACTCAGCCGCGGCAGATCGGCCGGTCCGATCGCAACCAGAAGCCGCAATCCCGCGTAGGCTGCGCCGACTGCAAGTACGCCGCCCAGGATGCCAAGCGACGCGCTCTCGATCAGCAGCTCGCGCGCAATCCGCGCGCGCCCCGCGCCCAGGGCTGCGCGAATCGAAAGCTCCTGCTGCCGCGCGTCCGCCCGCACCAGCAGCAGATTCGCCACATTGGTGCAGGCGATCAGCATCACCAGCCCGACCGTCGCCATCACCACCCACAGCACGCTGCCTACACTGCCGATCACCTGCTGCTTGAGCAGGCGAAAATTGGGCGTGATCTTCCATGTCTCATAAAAGTGAGGATTGGTCCCTGGGCCGTTCGTCCACGAGTCCATCCAGACGCCAATCAATCGCGTAACATCGGCGTTGGCTTGTGCGAGCGTGACTCCAGGCTTCAGCCGGGCGACTCCGTTGAAGCCGAAGCCCGCCAGCTTCAGATGATCGCGATCGAAGGCGAGCGGCACAAGAAGGTCGAAATCCTTATCGACCAGCCGGAACCGCTTCGGCATCACGCCGGCAATCTCCCTCGGTTCGGCATCCACCTGGATGCTGCGGCCAATCACGCTGCGGTCGCCGCCAAAGCGCTGCTGCCAGTACCCGTAGCTCAACATCACGGCCTTGGCTCCATGCGGGTCTTGATCGGCCTGCGTGAGCCAGCGCCCCAATGCAGGGGGAACATCGAGCGCCTCGAGCACACCGTCGCTGATAAGTCCCGTGTGAACTTCCTCGGGCCGCGCAAGCCCCGTCACGTTCGCCGTACCCAGGCCCCATACGCCCAACGATTGAAACGTCCGGTTCTGCCCGGCGAATGTGAAATACATCGACGGGGAAAGGTGCAGTCCGCTGATGAAGTTCGACAGTCCCGCCGCGCCTGGAGCGTTGAGCCATAACGCCACAAGGCGATCGGAGTCCGGATAGGGAAGAGGCTTCAGCAGCACACCGTTGACCACACTGAAGACCGTCGTGTTTGCGCCGATTCCTATCGCCAGCGTCAGAAGCACAGTGAAGGCAAATCCCGGAGACCTTCTCAGCCGCCGGAAGACAAGCTTGATGTCGCCAAGGATGGATTCCAGTGCGGACCACTGCCACACCTCGCGACTGCGCTCTCGAACCAGAGTCACATTGCCGAACTCGCGGCGCGCGGTCCGCTCGGCATCCTTGCGTGTCATTCCCTCGTCGATTAATTCCTCGGCTCTCTCCTCAATGTGCTCCTGGATCGAGACGGAGAGATCGTCGTAGCGGCGCCTGCGGCCGAAAAGTGATTTAAGACCCTGCATGGATACCTCCTACGCCTTTGCCACATCGAGAACCCGGGTAATGCCGGCAAACATCTTTTCAAAACTCACTACTTCCTGTTCCAGATGGCGTACTCCCGCATCCGTAAGCCGATAGATCCGAGTCGGACGGCCCTTGGCAGACGTGCCCGCCTCCGATTCCAGCCAGCCCTCCCTCAACATCCTTTGCAGAGCCGGATAAAGCGAGCCCTCCTCAACCTGGAGCAGATTGTCGGAGACCTGCTTGATGTGTTTCACCAGCGCGTAACCATGCATCGGCTTCAAACGCAGCGACTGCAGAATCATCACTTCGAGTGCGCCGGGAAAAAGGTCGCGGTGTTCGGGGTTCTTTGCCATATAGCGCAATATAATCGCAAAATACCTATTTGTAAAATACTATTTTCAAACTTACTATAATCCGGCGGCCCATAACTCGATGCCCTCAAGTCTTCGCCCTGACCCCCCGCACAACTCTTGGAGCATTCGACCCGGAAGTCCGGACCTAACCCTAAATTCAACTAAACTTTGCGCAATATTGACGGGGGTGGGGGTCGAGCCTCAACTCCGCCAGTGCAGCGTCACCGGTCCGCTCAAAGGATGCTCCCCTGTTCCCTTCAGCCGAGCCTGCTTCAACGCGAAATACCACTTCGCCGGCTTATCCGCATCGTCGATCAGCATCAGCCCCGGATGGAACCGCAAACCCTCCGCCTGCTCGATCATCGTCTGCTGATCCTGCCGCACAAATCGCGCCCCAAAATAAGTAGCAATCGAAGTT
>DATAVY010000218.1:0-1808 GCA_036267495.1 Edaphobacter sp. | reverse complement strand
GACGCTGCCGGAGGTTGAGGAGTTCGGGCCGAGAGCGGCATCGCTGCTCCCGGCCCAACCCTGTGGTTCACGGTGCGTCAGGCTTTGATGAACTGCACGTCGAGTGAGATCTGGACGTCTTCACCGACCAGAATTCCGCCGGTCTCGAGTGCCGCATTCCAGCTCAGGCCAAAGTCCTTGCGGTTGATCTTCGTCGTGGCCTCGAGGCCGATCCGCGTATTGCCCCACGGATCTTTATGCTGTTGCGTCGGTCCTTCGATGGCGAGAGTCACGGGCCGTGTAACCCCATGCAGCGTAAGATCGCCGGTCACCGCATACTCTGCGGGCCCCTTGGGCTGCACGCTCGTGGATTTGAACGTGATCGTGGGGTACTTCTCCACCTCGAGGAAGTCGGCGCTCTTGAGATGCCCGTCGCGCTGGGCGTCTCCCGTATGGAGCGTCGAGACGTCGAGTGTCGCCTCGATTGAAGAGAGGGTTGCATCCGTGGCGTGCTCCTGAAGGTCTCCGGTAATTCCCTTGATCGCGCCTTTCACGTTGGCGATCATCATGTGCTTCACTTTGAACTCGGCAGTGCTATGAGCCGGATCGATCTTCCAGGTCGTGACCGAGGCGGAGGTGGCGGGCGATGTTGCCATGGGGGAGGCTCCTTTTAAACTGGGTAAGAACTGAGCCGCAAGATTCAGCGGCGACGGCTGCCGGCGCGAAGCCATGCTAGCACCAATCCATTTCAGCTGATTCCTACTTACCGATCAGATGACGGGTGCTCACCAGTCGATTCCGAACGAGTCCTGTAAACTAAACCTATGGCGGCCCACACCTCATCTCTCGCAGAAGACCCCGCCGAGCTCTCCGGAGCCACTCCCGCAGTCGAGCCCCATCCGGATCTCGAACTCGTTGAACGCGCCAAGGCCGGCGACACCGCCGCCTTCGAGAAGCTTGTGCGCCAGTACGACCGTCAGATCTACCGCACCGCCCTGCACATCACCCAGAACCGCGAGGACGCCGAAGACATTACCCAGGACGTCTTCTTCAAGGCCTTCCAGAAACTGGAACAGTTCCAGGGCAATTCCAAGTTCTCCACCTGGCTCGTCCGCATCGCGGTCAATGAGAGCCTCATGCGCCTTCGCAAGCGCAAGACCTCGAAGACCGTATCGATGGATCAGGACGTCCAGACCGACGAGGGTTCTATTCCCCGCGACTTCGCCGAGTGGCGCCCCAATCCGGAGCAGATTTACTCGCAGGGTGAGCTGGGCGACATACTTCGCAAAACAATTGCAGGCCTTCCCCCAGGTTTTAGAACCGTTTTCACCCTCAGGGACATCGAAAACCTGTCGACTGAGGAAACGGCGGAGGCGTTAGGATTGAGCGTCCCTGCCGTGAAGTCACGACTGCTGCGTGCGCGCCTGCAACTACGCGAGCGCCTCAGCCGCTACTTCCGCAAAGCCAACGAGGGCTCGAAGTGAACTGCACCGATTTTCTCGCGAAACTAACCGATTACTTCGACGGCCAGGTCGATCCCGACCTCCTAGCGGAAGTCAAAGAACACCTCGGAACCTGCCACCACTGCGAAGTGGTCGTTAACACCACCCGCAAGACCATCGACATCTACCGCCATCAGCAGCCCTACGAATTTCCCGAAGATCTCTCCTCGCGCCTCCGCGGTGCCATTATGGAGCGATGCCGCGCCTCAAAAGAAGGCGCCGAGGCCAAAGCCAAGCTCCACGCCGAGCTCACCCGCGACGCCACCCGCAGCTGATTAGAGTTGATGTAAGAGTTGATGGTTCTTAGTTCTTGGAGCTGTTTCCGCA
>DATAVY010000217.1:0-8951 GCA_036267495.1 Edaphobacter sp. | reverse complement strand
GTGCAATCTTCGCAAGCCCCAGGATCTCCTCGTCGGCGAACGATTTGGCAATCTCGCGGAAATCTCGAACTTCTTCCCGTGCGATCTCCGCAAACTCTGAATCTCCGCCCGCGACGCTGGCCACATCGGAGGTCAGCGCCGGCAACTCGATCTCGGTTCCCGGAGCCGCATCCCACGCCCGAGCTGCCAGATCGCAGATCTTCCGCCAGCGCAGTCCGCCGGCCGCGCGCCGCCGGCAGCAACGTCAGCAGGATCGCAATCGTCGCCGAAGCGGCTGATGCAAACGCCATGGCCGGCAAATCCATGTGCGCCTCATTCAACCGTGGCAGATGAAGCATTCTGCTCCGGGTGGCCAGGTGCACCAGAACGCTCGCCAGCACCACCCCCAGTGTCGACCCCAGCGCAACCAGAGTCGCGTTTTCCGTCAGCATCTGCCGGAAGAGCCGCAACGGCTGTGCCCCCAGCATTGTGCGCAGAGCGAACTCCGAGCGCCGCCGAGTGCCTCGCGCCAGCAGCAGATTCGTCAAGTTCGCGCACGAGATCAGCAGCAGCATGCCGCAGGCCGCCAGGGTCGCCAACAGCGCGGAACGCGTCTCTGTTCCGCTGATGAAATCGCTCAGGGGCGTCATCGTCGGCGCAAAAGCCGGTGGATAATACCGCGGATAGGCTCGCGAAAGATTTCTCTGCGTTCTCTGAAGATCCTCAAGCGCGGCGGACATCGACACCGCCGACTTGAGTCGCGCGATTCCCCGGAAGGAACTGTCGCCCCGGCTCTCCGAATGCTTCGCCGGATCGCAGCCGATCGGCGTCAGGAGGGGAGGGTCACCCAGCGCATCCATATCCTCCAGCGCTGCGCTCGGCGCCAAAACCCCGATGATGACGTAAGTTTGGTAATCGAGCCGGATCGTGCGGCCCGCCAGCGCGTTGCCGCCGCCCATCCGTCGCCAGTAGCCATCGGTCACAATTGCCTGATTGAAGCAGTCGCTCTCATTGCCGGAAGGCGTGAAATCCTGCCCCAGTCGCAGGGAAAGACCCAGCGTGCCCAGAAAGTTCTGTGATACGAGCAGCGCATTGGCGTGTCCTGCGCCCGCGGACGATTCGATACGTGGTGCCCATCCGGTATACGCGGTGATCGACTCGAAGACCCGGCTGCCCTTCAGCCAGTCCTCCATCGTTGGCAGGCTGAAAGATCGCCAGGGTTTGGCTCCGACGGCCGCCAGCCGGTCCGGTTGCGCAAAGGGCAGAGGCTTCAGGATTACGGCATACACGATGCTGTACATTGCCGTCGTCACGCCAAGTCCCATCGCGATTATTAGCAGCCCCGTGATGGCGAAGCCCGGCGAACGTCGCAGTAGCCGCAATCCAAACCGCACGTCCTGCCATAACTCCTCCACGCCGGTTCCCGCGCGCTCGTCTCGCACCGCCTGCTTCACTTGTTCCGCGCCGCCCAACTCCGCCAGTGCCCTGCGCCGAGCCTCCGCCACCGGCATTCCACTCGCCATCTTCTCGTCCGCCAGCATGTCCGCGCATCCTCGACCGCCTCCTGCACCACTCCACCACCATCAACATCAAGGGCGAGAGCTACCGGCTCAAGGACAAGAAGAAGGCCGGTGTCATCGCCAAATCACCGCCGAAGGAAGGAGCCTGACTACCCTGGATCAGGCTCGGGAGGATGCGGCTCCGGGCTTCGCCCTCCGCCGCACCCTCCGGTCCGATCCCAAACCTTAATCCGCCCGGACTGGGGAATTTTCAAACGCCCAAATCTGGGGATTTTTTTCAATTGACGATGACAGGTACGCAAGGACCGGGTAGAACGCATCTGGCGCCGCGAAGGGCTGAAAGTTCCGAAGAAGCAGAAGCCGCGGGGGCGGCTGGGCTGAAGGACGGATCGTGCGTGCGGCTGCGTCCGGAGCGGCCCAATCATGTGTGATCGTACGACTTCGTCAGCACAGTGACTCACGATGGAAGGACGGTACGGATGCTGAACCTGATCGACGAATACACGCGGGAGTGCCTGGTGATCCACGTGCGGCGCAGGATCGGCAGCCGGCACGTGATCGAGTGCTGGCCGAGGCCATGATCGAGCGCGGTATCCCGGAGCACATACGCTCGGACAACGGCCCGGAGTTCGTGGCCCGAGGGCTGCGCAACTGGCTGGGGGCAACCGGGGCAAAGACGCTGTACATCGAACCCGGCTCGCCGTGGGAGAACGGCTACTGCGAAAGCTTCAACTCGAAGCTGCGCGACGAGTTCCTCAACGGGGAGATCTTTTACACACTGAACAAGGCGCAGGTGCTGGCACAGCGCTGGCGGATTTACTACAACACCGAAAGGCCGCACTCGTCGCTCGGATACAGACCGCCAGCGCCCGCGGCCTGGACGGCGGGAACCAATACGGGGCATGGAGAAGTGGAAACCGCTGCGCGCTTCCCACTTCTCCACACCCCGACGGCGGCGGAATTACTAACTCGTCCGCTGCGCTACACTAACAATCTCGCTGGCACAAAAGATCGGGCAGAGCAGGACGATACGGCTTCCCAACCGCAAAGAAGAACTGGCGCGAATCAACAATACTTCCTCGTCGATTACAGCGTCATCACAGCGGCGGATTTTCGTTTGGATACCACTGAAACCGGAAGCGCCACGTAGACCATTGATCGATATGGCCGGTCTTAATCCAATCCAGGCTCCACTGGGTGGAGCATTGGAGGTCGTCCGCGCACGCGGTCGAGACCTCAGGGTGTTATACGTCGGAAATTATCGAGCAGGCTCGGCTTTGGCCATCCGCCTCATTCAAGGGCGGCGATGGGGGTTTTCGATTCTCTAATGCTCCCACAGCCGGGGGAATCGCAAGTCGGCAATCCACACCCGGTCGAGGTCTCTACCCGTACTACAAATTAGCCATTGCATTTAGAAGCAGCTCGCGACACTCTTCGAGCAGGGGACAGCCCGCGTCTCAGTGGGCTTTTCTTCGAAGCATCGTAATCACCATTTATTATGAGACCCGAATCCGGCCAACTGCATTGGCCTATGGCTCGTTGCTCATTTCAGGTGATTGCCTGCCATCGAGTCGCGTGAGGGATCATGTTCAACTCCGGCTCAGCCAAAGCCTCCATTCTCGTTGCTGACGACAACGGCATGAATCGTGAGCTACTCTGCGACATCCTCATCGGAGATGGCTATAAGGTGATCTGTGTCGAGGATGGCGATGAGGCGCTCGTGGCAATGAGCAGCCGGTCGGTCGATCTGGCTCTGCTCGATGTGCTGATGCCTGGGAAGACCGGATTCGATGTATGCCAATCCATTAAATCTAAGCCGGAAACACGCTTCATTCCAGTAGTATTGGTGACCGGATTGACAAGTGTCGACGAGCGGATTCGAGGCATACGAGCAGGCGCGGACGATTTTCTCAGCAAGCCGGTGAATAGCCAGGAACTGCTGGCGCGGACACGCTCTCTGCTGCGCCTGAAGGAGTACACGGACGAGCTCGAAAATGCCGAGACTGTGCTGTTCAGCCTTGCCTTGAGCATCGAGGCAAAGGATCCATATACAAAAGGGCACTGCGACCGCTTGTCCGCATACTCAGAGGCATTGGGACGGCGCCTCAGCCTGCCGGAGGAGCAATGCGTGGCCTTGCGCCGCGCTGGAGTCGTTCACGACATCGGAAAGATCGGCGTGCCGGAACACATATTAATTAAGCAGGATTCCCTCACAGAGGTCGAGTGGAAGGTCATGAGGGAGCATCCGGTTACCGGTGAACGAATCTGTTCTCCGCTGAAGTCGTTCCGTCTGGTCCTGCCGATCATCCGGCATCATCACGAAAAGCTGGATGGTTCCGGATATCCGGATGGTCTCAAGGGGGACAAGATTTCGCTTACCGCGCGGGTTCTGCAAATTACCGATATCTATGATGCGCTGGTTACCGACCGGCCCTACCGCAAAGCTCTTGGCCACGAAGAGGCGATCCGGACGATGCGTAACGAGGCGAGACGCGGCTGGTGGGACAGCTGCCTGATTGACGAGCTGGAGGCTCTTCTCTGCTGGCAGGCGCCCGCTGTGGAACCTATCAAGGCGACACATGTCTTCTGAGTCGCTGCGCCGTCGGCGGAGCGACTGTCTATCTTCTTACTCCATTATTATCATCGGAGTTATTAGCTTTCTCTTACTATCATCGCGACACGTACTAAGTGAATCAGCACAAAACGGACCACCGAACGCCGGATCGGCTCAAGACCTTAACCAGATGAGTCTTGAGCAACTCGGTGATGTGGAGATAACAACCGAATCCAAAGAGCCAGAGCAATTGTGGCAGACGCCTGCGGCAATCTACGTGCTCACTCAGGAGGACATCCGCCGTTCCGGTGCCACGACGATTCCCGAACTCCTGCGTCTCGTGCCGGGAGTAGAGGTGGCCCGGATCGACTCAGATCATTGGGCCGTAGGGGTCCGCGGATTCGGAGGCGAGTTCTCAAAGTCGCTTCTGGTGCTTATTGACGGGCGTAGTGTCTATTCTCCGCTTTTTGCCGGCGTCTATTGGCAAGTACAGGACACATTGCTTGAGGATGTTGACCGAATCGAAGTCATTCGCGGTCCCGGCGGGACGATTTGGGGAGCCAATGCGGTCAACGGCGTCATCAACATTATTACCAGGAACGCGAGAGACACACACGGGACATTAAGTTCGTTGGGCGGAGGAGATATTGACCAGGGAACGGGCGGATCGCGCTTTGGGAGCAAGAACGGCAAGGGAATCGATTACCGGATCTACGGCAAGGGCTTCATTCGTGATCATGAGTTCAATCCCGACGGGATGCACTACGACGAGTGGAGAATGGGGCAGCTGGGCTTCCGCACGGATTGGGTAAAAAATGCCCGGGACACTTTTAATGTGCAGGGCGACATGTATAAGGGACGCGATGGAGAAAGGGTCGATGCATCGTATTATTCCCCGCCGTCCGTCTCCCTCATCAGCACAGCACACAGCACCTCCGGCGGCAATATTATGGCAGGCTGGCGGCACCAGATTGGCGGGAATTCCGATTTCGAGGCACGCACTTATTTTGACCGAACCACGCGGTTCAGCCCTCAACTGGACGAAACCCGCAATACCTATGATATTGATCTCCTCTACCATTTCATGGTGAAGGGGCGTCAGGATGCTCTACTGGGGGCGGGAGCGCGCTGGAGCCACGATGACCTCACCCAGCTATTAGCCACACTGAGTTTTACGCCGCCCCAGGAAACAGACAGCATCTACAGCTGGTTTCTTCAGGACCAGATCAAAATGATTCCCAATACGCTGTCGCTGATCCTGGGCTCAAAATTCGAGCACAACAACCGCTCCGGCTTTGAAGTGCAGCCGAATGGAAGGCTGCTGTGGACGCCGACGCCGCACCAAACCGTCTGGGCGGCGTTTACAAGGGCCGTTCGCACGCCATCGCGCCTTGACCAGGATCTGCAACTCACCGACTTCGAGTCAGCAACTCCGCCTTATTTTCTGCGCGTTGTCGGCAGCAGGAACTTCAGATCAGAACGATTGCTGGGCACCGAAGTCGGGTACCGGACGCTGGTAGCGAGTAAGCTGTATCTGGATTTGTCCGTGTTTCGCAATGAGTACAACGATCTTTATGGATACGGCGCCGGGTCTATATTTCTGGAAAAGACTCCCACGCCAGCGCATTACATTCTCCAGGTGCCGCTGGCGAATGCATTAAAGGGAGATACATCCGGTGGCGAGATCGCGCCGGACTGGAGGCCGGCCGAGTGGCTGGAAGTGAAGGGTTCATACTCTTACCTGCACCTCTATGTCCACGATAAGGCTGGCTTTACTGACACTTCGAACACAGCGGCGGACAACGGCTCCAGCCCGCATCATCAGGTTGTACTGGAAGGCCGTTTCAATATCCCCAGGGGGTTTGAAGTCGATCCGACCTATCGCTATGTCAGCAGCCTGCCTTTTCAGAAAGTAGCAGCCTACAACACGGCAGATATCCGGTTTGGCTGGCGCCCGTCGCATAACTGGGACCTCTCGCTGGTGGGACAGAATTTGCTGCAGCCTCATCACCCGGAATTCGGGAGCTACGTTTATACGGACCCCATGAGCGTCGGGATCGAGAGGGACATCTACGCCAAAATTACCTGGACAAGGTGATGCGGCCAACGCTCATGAGACCCGAGAATGCCACCGTCTGTTTTCCGCAACGTACTCAACCTGCCGCTCCATGGGTTACGGGTACTCGTCTGTTGATGCACATCATTGCGGCTGGTGCGTGGACATTCTTTGGCGCGGCGGGTCTCACCGCTCAGCAGACCGGGCCGAGCGAATTTCAAATCAAGGCCGCGTACATCTACAACTTCGGGAAATTTGTGAAGTGGCCGGCGGTCGCTCCCGCGAATCAGAGCGGATCGTTCACGATATGCGTCCTCGACGGGGACCCGTTCGGCGCAACTCTCGGATCGACTCTGGCGGGCGAGACGGTCGGCGGCAAACCGGTTGCGGTGAAGCGCATCGAGAAAGTCCAGAACGCATCCGCTTGTCATATCTTATTTATCGGTTCGGCGCAGGAAAAGGATCTGAAGGCAATTCTATCGGCGCTCGATGAAGACGCCGTGCTTACGGTGAGCGACATCCCCGACTTCTCAAGACGAGGGGGCATGATCCAGTTTGTTCCGGAAGGCAACCGGATTCGATTCGAAATCAATCTTGAAGGCGCAGAAAAGTCGCATCTGGTCTTTCCTTCCGAGTTGCTCAAAGTGGCCGTGGCGGTGAGGAAGCCTGCCGGGCCAGGAGATTGAGATGAGATCACCCAGGGATCGCTCGATAGCTCAGAGGCTTACATGGATGAACATGCTGGTTTGCGGCGTGGCTCTGGTGCTGGCCTGCGCCGCTTTCATCGGGTACGACATGATCACCTTCCGGATCGCCCGGGTGACCAATCTCTCGATGCAGGCCCGGATCTTCGGCTCAAACACTGTCAGTGCACTTGTTTTTGACGACCCTGAGTCCGCTGGCAAGACACTCTCCGCGTTGAACGCAGACCCGCACATTCTCTCCGCTGTCATCTACACCAACGACGGAAGGCCGTTTGCTTCCTATATGCGCTCCGGGGGCGGCCCAATTCCGGCACCGCCTGTGATTTCCAAAGGGCGGCTGGAAAGCCATTGGATCCGTAACAACGAGATTCTGCTCGCCCGGTCCATGATATTGGACGGCAGGCAGAGCGGGGTGATCGCCATCCGGTCCGACGTTGAGGCGCTCACCGATCGCCTGAAGCTTTACGTCGGAATTGCCGGACTGGTTCTGCTTTTCTCACTGCTTGCAGCGCTTGGGGTATCGGCCATTTTTCGTAAAGCGGTTGCACAGCCGATCGTGCGTCTCGCCGAGACCGCCAGGGAGGTTTCCCTCCACAAGGCCTATTCACTGCGGGTTCCTCAGGTTCACGGGCATGGGGAAGTGAGCGTTCTGATCGACTCATTCAACCAGATGATGGCGCAGATCGAAAAGAGCGAAGCGGGCCTGCAAAAAGCCCATGATGAGCTCGAACTGCGTGTGCAGGAACGCACCGCTGAACTGCTCGCCGCGAAGAAGGAGGTCGAAGCGCATTCCCAATCCATTCTCCGTGCGAAGGAGGACATCGAACGCGCCAGCCGGTTTAAGGACCAGTTCCTTTCGACCATGAGTCACGAGCTGCGAACTCCATTGAATGCCGTGTTGGGATTCTCGGAGTTGTTAGCTGATGTCCGTTATGGCCCGCTTACGGAACGCCAGGCTCGGTATGTCAACCACATTCACTCGAGCGGCCAGCATCTCCTGCGCCTGATCAACGACATTCTGGATATTTCGAAGATCGAGGCCGGGAGGCTTCAGCTAAACATTGAATGTGTCGCCGTCGATGCTTGTTTCCGTGAGGTGTGCGGGGCTCTTCAACCGCTCGTAGACAAAAATTCGCACCAGCTGATCCAGGATGTTCCGCCTGGATTGGTGGTGAACGCCGACTCCACGCGGTTCAGGCAGATGCTGATGAACCTTCTCGGCAACGCGATCAAGTTCACTCCCAAAGGAGGGAAGATCGAGCTGGTCGCGCGCGAGGCCGGGAACGTGGTCAGGATAGAGGTTCGCGACTCCGGTCCCGGCATTCCTCCGGAGGAGAAACAGCGCATCTTTGAGGCCTTCCATCGCATGCGGCAATCGGAGAAGGCAGCGGAAGGAACAGGACTTGGCCTGGCGATTACGCGAAGGCTCGTTGAGTTGCATGGCGGCCAACTGGATGTTGAGAGCCAACCAGGAGCTGGCAGCTGCTTTCACTTCACGCTTCCCAGCGCCAGTGCCTCCCGGACCGAGGTCGGTTCCATCCCCGCGAGGAATGCCGGTTCCAAAACCCCCGCGCGAATCCTGGTCGTCGAAGACGATCCCTCGGCTGCGGACCTTCTGGAATCGCAGCTCTCCTCGGCCGGCTATGAAGTGGTGATTTGCAGCGAGCCGCATCGGGCAGTCGAGATGGTGATCGATTTGCAGCCGGCAATCATCACGCTGGACGTTGTCATGCTGCCTGTCAATGGGTGGGACGTCCTCTCGAAATTAAAGGCCGATCCGCTTACGGCGAACGTTGGTGTGGTTATGGTCACTGTGATGGATCAGAGGCAGACTGGCGCGCTGCTTGGCGCAGATGAGTACATCGTCAAGCCGGTCGACAAATCGATCCTTCTGGCTGCTGTTGAGCGGTGCCTCACCCGCCGGAACCATGCGGGCACGGAACAGGCGATCCTGGTGGTGGAAGATGACGCGCCCACTCGCGAACTCATCGTGGACCTGCTCACAAGGAATGGATATGCGGTGCGCTCCGCCGAAGATAGCGCGCAAGCCAGGGAGCAGGTACAAGCCGCACTGCCCGATCTTGTGATTCTCGACCTGATCCTGCCCGGGGTTAACGGATTCGGACTGATTGCCGAGT
>DATAVY010000216.1:0-9602 GCA_036267495.1 Edaphobacter sp. | reverse complement strand
CCGGACTTCTCATCCATCCAGGCATCCACCAGCGACTTCCTGAACCGCCACCGGTTCCCCAGCTTGAATGCAGGAATGAATCCTTCAGACGCATACCGGTACAACGTATCGCCGCTGATGCCCAGATACTCCGACGCCTGCCGGATATCCATCACCTCGCGTACCACCGCCTGCACCGCTGCCTTCATTCCAGGTCTCCCGTTCCCTCAAGCCAGAGGGGGCGCCGGATTCAGAGCAAACCCAGCACCCCCTTTGTATCCCCTTTTCCAGACCCGCACAACAAAAAACTCCGTTATTAACCAGTAACTAACTGATACAAAAGTGCCACTCGGCAATGAAACTACTTCCTTGGCTGCAATCCCTTCATCACCGCCAGCAGGTCCTCCCCGACCGTCCGGGTCTTCGCAATCGCATCCGCCAGTGGAATATCCGTAATCTCGGTTCCCTTCAACACCACGAGCCGGCCAAACTTCCCCGCATGGACCAGGTCGATCGCAGCCACGCCGTACCGTGTCGCCAGCATCCGGTCGAACGGCGAAGGCGTTCCGCCCCGCTGCGTATGCCCCAGATTCACACTGCGCGTCTCATAGCCCGTCCGCTTCTCAATCTCCTCGGCCAGTGCCTGTCCAATCCCACTCAACCGCACGTGGCCAAATGAATCCACACTCTGACCCTGCGTCGCCTGGGTACCCTCCGGAAACTTCGCACCCTCAGCCGCGACCACAATTCCGAACTTCTTCCCGTGGTCATGCCGGTATTTGAGCAGTCGGCAGACCTCGTCGATATCGATCGGCACCTCCGGCACCAGGATCACGTCCGCCCCACCCGCGATTCCCGAAGTAATCGCAATCCAACCCGCATCGCGTCCCATTACCTCGCACACCAGCACGCGGTTGTGCGCCTCCGCAGTCGAGTGCAGTCGGTCCACAGCCTCTGTCGCAATCGTCACCGCGGTATCAAAACCAAAACAGGCATCGGTCCCGGACAGATCATTGTCAATCGTCTTCGGCACCCCCACGCACTTCACGCCTTTTTCGCTCAGCGCCAGTGAAATCGACTGCGTATCGTCGCCTCCCAGTGCAATCAGAGCATCGATCTTGTTCTTCTTCAGCACCTCGACGCACTTCTCAAACCCACCCGGAATCTTCTTCACATTCGTTCGCGACGACCGCAGAATCGTCCCGCCCTTCTGCAGAATCCCCGACGTCGTCTCCAGCGTCAGCGGCATCGTTACATCCTCGATAACGCCTCGCCATCCCTCCATAAACCCGACAAACTCATCCCCATAGTGCAGAATCCCTTTACGCACCGCCGCCCGAATCACAGCATTCAACCCAGGGCAGTCTCCGCCCCCTGTCAACATTCCAACCCGCATCATTCTCTCCTTTTAAACTTTCTTTACTTCAGAAAAAATCATACGCCAGACGCAACCACTCATTGGTCTTTCGCCGCGCAAAAATGCTTGTCATTCTGAACGCAGCGAAGAACCCCCGCATTTGCATTTGTTGTTGCTTTTGCTGTTGCAGGTTCTTGCAATCCGACAACGTTGCCTATGCAACTCATCCCCCTCGCGCGACATCATTGAGCATCACTCCACCACGTGGAAGGTACGGCGCCATCGCGTCTCATCGAAGAAGTGAACGATCTCATGCAAAGTAAAGCTCGCCTCATCCGACAACTTCGTCTTGCCGCTCTCGTTCTCAGGCTTCGGAAATGACCAGTAGACAAACATTGGCCGCCCGACAATATTGGCGCGCGGAACAAATCCCCAATACCGCCCATCCAGACTATTGGTCCGGTTGTCTCCCATGACGAAGTAGCTCTCCGGCGGCACCACCAGGTCGTCGCCCTCAATATGGTTCGGCAGATCGACCGACCACTCCGCCGTAACCCCGAAGTTTTCCGGCGGAACTACTGACGGGAAGTCGTCGCGGTAGGGGCTGTAATTCGTATAGGTCGGTTTCGCCGCCTGCGGTTCGTCCTGCGCCGCTCCATTCAAATACACAACGCCGCGGCGAAGATGAATACGATCGCCGGGAACACCAATCACTCGCTTCACAAAAAAAATATGCTCGCCGTTTGCCTCAGTCGGCGGCTCGAAAAATACGATAACCTCGCCACGCCGAACCTCCCGATGTTGCACGAAGGGAACCCACGATTCAGACGGCGCAAGACTCACTCGATCGACCAGCACATGATCGCCCACCAGCAGCGTGCTCGCCATCGAGGACGACGGAATCACAAAATTTTGAAAGACAAACGTGAGCACGAAAAGTCCGACTGCAAGGACGCTGCACAGCGAGGCAAACCCTTCAACCGGTGTCTCGTCCGTTCGCTCATCACCGGCACTCTTCTCTTTTCCTCTCGCCATCCGCGACTTCCTCCGCACCGCCAGTCCGATCTTACGATATAAAGCGCGCCTCTATCGGGACTTCAGCAATGAGGTCGCCTTCATTCTTCAACCAAAGCACGCATCCCGCTTTCGCGATTCAGCGGGCGCCTCTATTCGGCCGGCCTTTCCGTCATTGAGGGGAAGAAAAGTCAACGCTCACCAGTGTCGACACATCGACTGGCACGCCGTTGATCATGTAAGGCCGGTACCGCCAGTTTCGTACTGCGCTCTTTGCCGCGCTCCGCAATAGCCGATGCCCTTTGATAACGTGCAGGTCTTTCACAGTCCCATCCTTGGAAATCACCGCCAGCATCTCCACATCGCCTCGTGTGTGGGTCAGACTGGCCAGCGCAGGATAATTTGGCTTGGGGCCGGATATAAGGTTTGCAGCCATCACACCGGAAGACACATTGACCGGGTGATCCGGTACCCGATCCGAACTCATCTTGTCCGTGCGATCGGTTCGATCCGTAGCCTCGGACGTATCCGTCATCGCAGCCGCGCTCTTCGCATTGCCAGCGGAAGACGAAGAAGGCGACGGCCTGAAAACGACCCGCGCCGGCGTCCTTGGCGGTGAAACAGGCGTATCGGCCGAAAGCCGCGATCTCTCACTCGCGTAGTTATAAACCGGTGCAGGACCCTCTCCTCGCATCTTTCCTGCGTGAGTAAGGGAAGGATCATCGGCACCGGGAATCGCGCTACGAGCATGGTCGGAGCCTCCAACATTGCCTGTTTCCTGAACCAATGCGTTCGCAGGACGCACCACAACATAACCGGTGGCGCGACCAACCCGCCAGAAGACAGAAACGGCGAGCAACAGAATCGCAATCCCTCCGAGAACTGGAAGCGCCCTCTGACTCTTTGAGACCAGAAACTGCCGAGAGTCTCTCCACAGATGCCCATGCATTGCCGGGGGCCCCGCCGCCCTGCTCTCTTGTCTTGCCGTGGCCGCAGACGAATCGTTATCCGACAGTTCTGCTCCCGCCGCAGAAAAAACAGCTGCGGAAGCGATCGCCGAGGAGAACCTCGCCCCCGCTTGATCTCTCGGCTGCACCGAAGGACCTGGTAGGCTCGCCGGCGAAACGTTCTCCAGCCGCGGCTCCATTCTGCTGATTCTCTGTTCGATGGAATCGAGATAGATCTTCAACTGCAGGCTGTTCATCTCCAGCCGGCTCAGGGATTCGGTCAACGCGTTCGAATCGCCGCGTCCCATCGCTGTATTTCGACCGATCGGCGGATCGATCGGCGGATCGATCGGCAGCTTTTGATCGAGCGAAGAATCGCTCGCCGGCTCTTCGCCCGCCGCCACTTCCACCAGCGCTCCATTTGTCTCTGCCTCTGCTGCCGCCTCTCCACTACCGGACGAAGATCTCTCTATCGCAACCGTTTCCCTCACACTCGACTCAAAGCTCTCAGAGCATTGATTCTCAAGCTGCTCAGCGTTCAGCGGACTGCAGTCGCCGGCGCCCACCAAGGACTCAATGATTTGACTGACCGGGATTCTCATCTCCCGATCCGGTATCGTCACCTCCGGACCTCCACTCGCCACCGCGAGAATCGTAAGGATTGTGCGAAACGAAACGTTCGCCTCGTTGTCCATGACAAACTTCACCACCCGCATCACATCGCTGCGAAGTTCACTGTGATATTTCATCGTTCGAGCGAACGCGGAAAAATCATCCGGCGAACCGAAATCAACCCCGTTGCACCGGAAAACATCGTGAAGGTCGTCGATGGCATCGCCGAAGCGCGAGGCAGCCGCTTGAGGGTCGGAGAAAAAGAAATCCATAGCACTCATTTGGATGCGCTCCGCCGCCCGGCAGTGATCCACAGCCCGCAGCCAATCGCCTCGAAAACGAAGCCATCGTCAGATCAAGCAGCTACGCCCGCCACCAGTCCGACCGCACCTCCGCCCCCGCCACCACCTCCGTCGGCCGTCCCGGCTCAGGAACCCAAAGCTTAATCTGTTTCTTCTCCGCCAACTCCAGCACCCGCTCCATTGGCTGCCGCCACGCATGCAGCGCCAGGTCGAACAGCCCCCAGTGAATCGGCATCATCAACCCCTTGCCGCCCAACGCCTCAAACGCCCGCACTGCCCCATCCGGTCCCAGATGAATCCCTTCCCAAAGCACATCGAACGCCCCGATCTCCAGCATCACCAGATCGAACGGCCCATAGGTCGCGCCTATTTCGCCGAATCCCTCCCACCACCCAGAGTCCGCACCGAAGTAAACCGTATGCTTCTCCCCCTTCAGCACAAACGACGACCAAAGCGTCTCAAAGCGGTTGAACATCCCCCGCCCTGAAAAATGCCGCGAAGGCGCCGCCGTAATCTCCAACCCATTCACCGTCACACTTTGCGTCCAGTCCAGTTCCGCGATCTTTTCCGCGCGCACCCCGAACTGCCGCAGAGTCTCCCCGACCCCCAGCGAAGTCACCCACCTCGTCTCTTTCATCGACTCCAACTTCGCCAGTTGGCGAATCGTAGCTTCCCCCAGATGGTCATAATGGTCATGCGACACCAGCACCACATCCACCGCCGGCAACTCCTCCAGCCTCAGCGGCGCAGCAAAAAAACGCTTCGGCCCAGCCCACTTGCTAGGCGAAGCCCGCTCGTCCCACACTGGATCCACCAGCACCTTCACCCCATCGATCTCAATCAGCATGGACGAGTGCCCCATCCACGTCACCCTCAGCCCGCTCGCCGGAGCCGCCCGATACAGCGCGACATCCGTCCTGAATGGCCCCAGCGGCTTCCGCGGAAACTTCTCCAGCGTATTGCTCAAGAACCGCGGCAGTACCTTGAAGATCGTCCCCAATCCGCCGATCGTCGTCGGAACCGGATTCAAAAATCTTCGCCCCGCTTTTCTCGCCCGCCGCAGCATCGTCATCTCTGGATGGTACAGCCGCCTTCACCCTCCACCAAAGTCCAATTAACTGCCATCCCTCCATTCGCTATCATGTCAAAGCAATGGGACATCTCAGGACCTTCGCCGAAAAAATCAGCCGCAACCGCATCCTGAAAAAGCACCTCCCCCAGGACCTCGGCTCAGCGTCCATCTTCGTCTCCCCCGACGCCAGCCTTCACCATTGGAAACCCGGCCTCCAATCCGATCTCTTCGACCTCGCCCGCCAGTTCGTCCAGCCCGGCAACACCATCTGGGACATCGGCGCCAACGTCGGCCTCTTCGCCATCGCAGCCGCACAAAAAGCCGGCCCCCAGGGCAGCATCGTCGCCATCGAGCCCGACCTCTGGCTCGCCTCTCTGCTGCAACGCTCCGCGGCCCTCCAGCCCCCCACAGCCGCGGGCATCCACGTCATGCCGGTCGCCGTCAGCAAATGCGTCGGCATCGCAACCCTCCACATCGCCAGGCGCAACCGCAACTCCAACCACCTCTCCTCGATCCCCGAACATTCGCAGGCCGGCGGCACCCGCGGCACCCACCAGGTCCTCACCATCACCCTCGACTGGCTCCTTGAACAGACGGAGCACTCAACTCCACCCAGCCTCATCAAGATCGACGTCGAAGGCGCCGAGATCGATCTCCTCCACGGAGCCCAAAACCTCCTCACCAACGTCCGCCCCATCCTCATGTGCGAGTCCCAGCACCGCAACCGCCCCGAAGTTACCACTATCCTCAACCAGTACCGCTACAAGCTCTACGACTGGGACGCCGACCCGCGCGTCGAAGTCCAGACAGCAGCGTTTAATACTCTCGCCATCCCAGCCTAGGACGCGTGTATTTCGCCCTTGCTCTTTGCTTTTACACGTTTTTAATCCGTAGCATCGATGTCAAATCCGCGGTCGGTCTTTCAGATTTAAAACGCAGCAACCACGCTAAACCTTCGAAGCTGTAACCTCATCCGCATAAAACTCACCGATCTGCTTTGCATAGCGCTGCTCCACCACCCGCCGCTTCAGCTTCATGCTCGGAGTCAGCGCGCCATTCTCCACGCTCCACTCCTCCGGGACCAGGCTCATCCGTTTCATACTCTCGTAGTTCGCCAGGCTGCCATTCACCTTGTCCACGATCTCCTGGTACGCCTTCACCACCTTCGGGTCTTTCACCAGCGCCGCGTGATCGCCAGTCGCAATCCCCTGCCCCTTCGCCCATCCCTCGAGCGCCGCAAAGTTCGGAGAGATCAGCACGCACGCAAATTTATGCTTGTCCCCCACCAGCGCGGCGTGCGACACCAGCGTATTCGCTTTCAATTTATTCTCAATCGGCTGCGGAGCGATCATCTTCCCACCGCTCGTCTTCAGCAGCTCCTTCTTCCTGTCCGTAATCGACAGGTATCCATCCTTGTCGATGTTCCCGATATCCCCCGTCTTGAACCACCCATCCGCGGTAAACGCCTCGGCAGTTTCTTTTTCTTTCTTCCAATATCCTTTAAAGATTGAAGGCCCCTTCACCTCCAGTTCGCCATCCCCGGCAAACCTGCACTCTACATTGTTCAGCGCCTTGCCTACCGTCCCGATGCGATGCGCCTCAGGAAAATTCAACGAAATCACCGGCGAAGTCTCGGTCAGTCCGTACCCCTCGAATATCCGAATCCCCATATCCGCAAACCATCCCGCCGTCTCCATCCCCAGCGGAGCACCGCCAGAGATAAACACCTCCGCACACCCGCCAAACGCCTCGCGAATCTTCGAGTAGACCAGCTTGCCCGCAAGCTTCGGCGCAATCCCACTCGGCGTCTTCCCTGCCAGCACCTCCGCCCTGTGCTTCTTTCCCGTCGCCAGAGCCCAGCCCATAATCTTCGACTTCACCGGCGATGCCGCCGACTTCGCCTCCACCGCCTGCCGAATCTTCTCGTACACCCGCGGCACCGCAACAAACACCGTCGGCTTCACAGCCTTCATTGCCGCAGGCAGCAGATCGAACTTCGGGCAGTACGCCAGCCGCGCCCCGTAGCACATCATCGCGTAGTCCAGATGCCGCGCCGTCACGTGCGACAACGGCAGAAACGAGATGCAGCTATCCTTCTCCGCGAACCCCATCATGTTGGTCGAACAGTTCAGATTGCTCGCCAGATTTCCATGCGTCAGCATCACTCCCTTTGGCTCGCCCGTTGTCCCTGACGTATAGATAATCGTCGCCAGGTCGTCGGGCTTCGCCTGCTTCACCATCGCATCAAATGCCGCATCCCGGCCCTGCTTTCTCTCCGCGCCCTTCATCAACGCCCCGAAGCTGTTCGCATCCGGATCGTCGCTGCCATCCATCACCACCACATACTCCAGCGATGGCAGTTCTCCGGCAGCCGCCACCTTCTCGTACATCTCATGCGACGACACCACCGCCGCCTTCGCTCCCGAGTTCCGCAGCATATATCCAATCTGCTCCGGCGTCAGCGTCGGATAGAGCGGCACATCGACGCCACCAATCGCCAGCGTCGCAAAGTCGGTCACCGCCCACTCCCACCGGTTCTCACTCAAAATCGCAACCCGATCGCCCTTACCCAGCCCCCACCCGCGAAACACATCTGCCAGCGCCCGCACCCGTCCATACAGCTCCTTCGACGTAATCGGCTTCCACACCCCATCCGCATCGAGCCACAACATCACGGCCGAATCGCCACGCCCCGTAACCAACCCCAAAACATCATTCACACTGTTCAAAACAAACATGTCGTCTCCACTTGCTGTCAGAGGCATTATTGCAGCAATCCATCAAAAGCAGTCATCCAGATTAATGGACATGAAGTTAAGATCAATGCGCCGGAGCATAGTAGCCAGAACGGACAGTAATCTTGTCGACGCGCTCCGGAGCCTTCAACTCAATCCGATGAAAGGAGCCGTCATGCTTCAACCCCGCCGGTTTGTAAACCAGCCAATATTGACTACGGACATCGTCTTCAATCACACGCAGATCGTCATAGATTTCTTCTTCCGATCCGTTGTCATGAAACACTCGGCCGCCGGTCTTCGCAGCTAGTTCCGCCAACGTCGTCGCACTGCCTGAGAACAAGCTCTCCTTCGGCTCCGCGCGAAACGAATAGATTGCTGTATTGGTGCGTTGGCATGCGTCAACAACCTCCTTCAGAGAAAGGTGACTGACATTATCTTCGCCATCGGAAAACAATAGGATGAAATTTCCCGTTGCGCCGCGATCGATCTTGCCAAACTCGAAAAAGCACGTCCGATAGATCGCATCGAACAGGGCTGTGCCGCCCAGCGGATTCTCTTTGCCCCTGCTCACTCTTCGCAAACCAGCGGCCAGTGCAGCTGGATCGCTGGTCCATGGCTGAACGATCGCCGACAGATAACCAAATTCCGTCACAAACGCCTGATCGGTCTGTTGCCGCAACAACTTTTGCGCATATTCGATCGAAATGGCCCGGTTGCGGGCAACAAAATCTCGCATGGACTCGCTGGTATCCATCAAAATACCGGCGCGAATGGAAGCGTTCTGCAGCGGCTCGAAGGCCGCGATCTTCAATGGCGGCCTGTCATTGTCCAGAAGTTGCAGCTCCTCGAGTTTCAAGTCATTGACCGCAAAGCCATGACGGTCCGTCGCGTGGAAGCTGAGACTGACCTCATCGACGGGAACTTTAAGCCGGTACGACGTCAGGTCTTGACCCTCAGCCGCCTTGATCTGAAAACCCATCGCACGCGTCTGCGTCATCAGCATCGCAACCAGAAGACCGCATAAAGCTCCGGAAGGAATCATCATGATGATCGACGCCGAGCACGCATAGTTTCAAATAAAAGTTCCAGACGAAACTTGGACGCAGCAGCAAAGAGATTGTTTCCATCTGCGGTCTGAGGTGCTGCCCTTAGCGCCTTTGCTCTCTACTCCCTGCTTCCTATTCCCTACTCCCCTGCCTTAACCTGCCGTTATCCCATTCAGGAGCACATCCATCACCTGCGCAGCCGTCGCCTTCGCATCGTAAACGCGCCCGGTGAAGACAGCAGAGCTCAGCAGCTCATCGATCGCGCCAAACATGCAGTGCGCCACCACGCCGTCGGACACATCCCGCCGGAAGATCCCCTCCTGCTGTCCGCGCCGCACCACCTCGCGCACCACCTGGATGTACTTCACCAGATGATGATGCGAAAACTCCGCGATGAACTTCGCGCTCTGCCGCATCTCCGTCTGCATCAGGATCGCCATATTCCGGTTCACCGCATGACTCTCCAGATGCACCTGGGCGATGTACTCCAACTGCTCCCGGGGGCCCTTCAGGGTCTTGAACTCTTCTTCCACCT
>DATAVY010000215.1:0-14480 GCA_036267495.1 Edaphobacter sp. | reverse complement strand
CGCACTATCGCGGAGACGCTGAGCCTCACCTTTCGCCGAATCCAGTTCACGCCCGACCTGATGCCGTCCGACATTACCGGGACCGACATTATCGAAGAGGACATAACCACCGGCCACCGAAAGTGGACGTTTGTCCAGGGTCCGATCTTCGGCAATATCGTTCTTGCGGATGAGATCAACCGAACTCCGCCAAAGACCCAGGCAGCCATGCTGGAGGCGATGCAGGAGCGATCCTGCACCGTGCGAGGGCACGTCTACCAACTGCCGTCGCCCTTCTTTGTGCTGGCGACACAGAACCCGATTGAACTCGAAGGAACCTATCCGCTGCCGGAGGCGCAGCTCGACCGTTTTCTGTTCAATACCCTGCTCGACTACCTGAGCGCGGGGGATGAGTTGAAGGTCGTCGACCTGACCACGGCGACAAAGATAGTGAAGATTGACGCAGTAACCAGCGCCGAAGAGCTGCTAGAGTTCCAGCAACTGGTGCGCATGGTGCCCATCGCCGAATCGCTGGCGCGATATGTCGTCAATCTGGTTCGGGCGACGCGGCACACGAGCGAGAACGCGCCGGATTTTGTGAAGAAGTATGTGAACTATGGCGGAAGCATTCGCGCCGCGCAGTTTATTGTGCTCGCCGCGAAGGCCAGGGCGCTCTCCCGCCGCCGCTACCACGTTACCTACGACGACATTCTTGCGCTCGCGCTTCCCGTGTTGCGTCATCGCATTCTGCTTAACTTCCATGCCGAGTCGGAGCGAATCGATACGGATGAAATTCTTCGCCGTCTGCTGGCATATATGCCGCCCCCGAAGGAGGCCTGATCGTGCAGCATTTTCTCGATCCCGCGGTACTGGCTGGAATCTCCGGCCTGGACTTAATTGCGAAGACCGTGGTCGACGGCTTCGTCGCGGGACTTCATCGATCTCCCGACTTCGGCTTCAGCCAGGAGTTTGCGGAGTATCGCGCCTACACGCCCGGAGACGACCTCCGCCACGTCGACTGGAATCTCTTTGCGCGAACCGAGCGCTGTTATCTGAAACGGTATCGCGGTGAAACCAACAGTCAATTGACGATTCTGCTGGACGCGAGCAACTCGATGAGCTACAGCTCGCATGCTGTTTCGAAGATGGACTACGCCCGGTACGCGGCCGCGTCCTTGTTCTACCTCGCGATCCATAATCAGCGCGATCCGGCCGGCCTGATTGTGTTTGACGACGAGGTGCGAAACTACATCCGGCCATCGACGCGCCAGGGGCAGTTGCATCGGTTGCTGGCCGGGCTTGAGCAAGCCGAACCCCGCGCGCGCACGGATTTCATGAAGCCGCTGACTCACTTCCAGGAGTTTCTCCGCAGGCGCGGCGTAGTACTGGTCATCTCGGACTTTTATGAATCGCCGGAGACGATCGTAAAGACCATCGAGCCGCTACGCTTTCACGGGAGCGAGGTGATCCTCTTCCACGTGCTGGACCCGGGAGAGATACGGCCGGATCTTCGCGGACCGTCGATTCTCGTCGACATGGAGACGCAGCACCGCCTCGAGGTGATTCCCGAGTATGTGAGAGGCGAGTATCGCAGGAAGATGGACGGTCACCTGCAGCAGATGCGCGAGAGAACGCGTGCCGCCGGCCTGGACTATCACCTGCTCGTAACCGATCGCCCGCTGGATGCGGCGCTAAGCGAATATCTCTTTCTTCGTCCAGGAGGCAGATAATGGGATTTCTCGCGCCATGGTTTCTGGCAGGTCTCGTGGCGGTCGGGCTGCCCGTCTATATCCACCTGCTGCGGCGTCAGACGACGACTCCGAAGCCGGTGAGCTCGCTGATGTTCTTTGAGCGGGGGACGCAAAGTTCGACCCGCCACAGGAGGTTGCGCTATCTGCTGCTCTTTGCCCTACGTGCGCTGCTCGTGGCGTTGCTGGCGCTTGTCTTTGCCAATCCGTTTCTGCGGCGATCTTCTGCGGCTGCAAGCGACCGATTGCTTTTAATCGCAATCGATAATTCGTTCAGTATGCGCGCGGGCACACGGCTGGCCGACGCCAAACGCGAGGCGCTGGAAGTGCTGGCGGCGCGCAAGCCAACGCAGCCCACGCAAGTGATGGTACTCGGCGGGCAACTGCAGGTGCTGACGCGGCCGATAAAGGATGCGGGCGCGCTCAGCGCCGCTGTGGAGAACATTCAGCCGGGCGACTCACATGGAAACTTCGGCGAGCTGGGCCGCGGCATGCGCGCCTTGGCGGAGACGGTGCATACGCCGATGGAACTGCATCTGTTCAGCGATATGCAGGCCTCCAACATGCCTGCGAATTTTGCCGATATGGTGCTGCCAGGCAATGTCTCGCTGACGCTGCATTCGGCTGCGAAATCCGCGATTCCAAACTGGACAGTCGAGAGCGTGGACGCGCCCGCCCAGTTGATGGACACCAAGAAGGCGCGAGTGCTGGCCGTGATCGCCGGGCATCAGACTCCGGCAGCGACGCGAACCGTGTCCCTGGTGATTGACGGTAGTGTGGCCGCGACGAAGAAGGTCCAGGTGCCTGCCGATGGACGCGCAACCGTAACCTTCGAATCGCTCGACGTGCCCTATGGGATGAGCCGTTGCGAACTCAGGATCGATGCGGCAGATGGATTCCCGCACGATGACGCGAGCAGCTTCGCGGTGAAGCGTGCCGATCCAGAACGAGTTTTATTCGTGCATCGGGCAGCCGATTCGCGATCGCCGCTTTACTTCGGAGCGGCACTGGCTGCTGCCGCACAGGCGTTCTTCGTGCTGCAGCTTATCGACGTGGATCAGGCGGCTGACGCCGATCCCGCGAAGTATGCCTTCGTGGTGCTGTCGGATGTGCCGTCGATTCCATCGATCCTGGAGAACAGCCTCTTGCGTTATGTCCAGACCGGCGGGAGCGTTCTGGTCGTCGCAGGAACATCAGAGGCGCATCGCCAGAAGATTCCGGTGTTTGGAGAGAATGCGACGGGTACTCGTTTTTACTCCCGGACAGGCGACTTCTCGACGATAGGTCAAATGGATACCTCGCATCCGGCGATGAAGGACTCCGCGGGATGGGCGGACACAAAGTTCTACTATGCGACGATTGTCGATGTGGGAGGCGCTAGAGTGGTGGCGCGGCTGGCTGATGGAACTCCTTTGCTGATGGACAAGCAACTCGGCCAGGGGCATATCTTGCTGTTTGCTTCCGGGCTGGACAATTTGACCAACGATCTGCCGCTGCATCCGGCGTTCGTTCCCTTTGTCGATCAATCGGCGCGATATCTGTTCGGGATGGAGAGGCTGAGTGCCACGCGCGTGGTGGACTCGTTTGTTCCATTGCGAAGTGTGACAAGCGAGCCCAGCGCGCAGGGCGCTTCCGTCGAAGTAGTAGGGCCCGACGGTCGCCGCCCTCTGTCTCTGCAGGAGGAAGCCACAGCGCGATCTTTTCAGTTGACGCATGCTGGCTTTTACCGGATACGATTTGCCAATGGCCGTGACGCGCTGATCGCCGTCAATCCTGACCGGCGGGAGTCCACGCTCGATCTGATTCCAGAGGATGTTCTGAAGCTTTGGAGCGGGAGTGGAAACCCCAGCCCAGGCGCGACACAGGCGGCCGGCGTCTCAGCTAATGGGGAGAAAAAGGGCATCTACAGCCTGTGGTGGTGGATTATGCTAATGATACTGATCGCAGCGGTGGCCGAATCGTTGATCGCCAGCCGCTATCTGGGCACGCAGCGGGAGGAAGTATGAGCCGGCGAGAGCAGCTCAACCTCTACATCGGGCAGGTACAGCGGAGATTGCGATTGGACGCGGGCCTGCGCGGTGCTGGTGTAATGGCTGCCGTAGCCCTGGTCGCAACACTCCTTTTGACGCTGGTCCTGAATGCCTATGCCTTTCCTGAGCATGCATTGACACCCGCGCGACTGCTGCTGCTGGCCGTGGTGATCGCGGCCGCGGGATTCGGACTGGCTCTGCCGTGGTTGAAGCTGGATCGAAAACGATCGATCCACCGCGCCGAGGCTCGCTTTCCGGAACTCGATCAGAGGCTCGTGACATTCTCCGAGAGAGAACAGGCGGGCGACCCGTTTATCGAACTGCTGGCCGCCGACACGCTGGCCGTAACCCGAGCCGCGCCTCCGGTTCGACTCGTGCCACAAGCTCGCCTGCTCGCGCTGATCGGGATTGGAGTCGTCTGCATCGGTGTTCTGATATGGATAGTTGTCGCAGGGCCAGGGTATATGGGTTATGGAGCTTCGCTATTGTGGCGAGGATCGAAACCCAACGCGGCTCCACTGTACGAAATACGAGTAACTCCAGGCGACGCCGCCGTCCGCCGTAACAGCGACCAGCTGGTGACGGCGCAGGTCGTAGGACTGGAGACCAACAAAGTCAATCTGTATGCACGCTACCAGAGCACATCGAAATGGGAGCCGGTTTCGATGCAGCAGCAGGAGGGCAAACAGGGATTCCAATTTCTGTTTGTAGGATTGCCGGAGAGCGTCGAGTATTACGTGGAAGCAGGCCCGGTTCGTTCGAAGCACTTCAACTTTCGCGTCGTGGATCTGCCGGCAGTCAAGCAAATCCAGGTGACGTATCGCTATCCAAAGTGGACCGGCCTGCGGCAGGTCTCGGAGGAGCATAGCGGCGATCTCCGCGCCATCGAAGGCACCGATGCGGACCTCACCGTGGTGATGGACGCTCCCTTGAAGGCCGGCGAGCTGGTTATGGATAACGGTCAGCCGCTTCGCCTCACAGGAGGTGAAGGCAACCGTTACCGCGGGACGATTCACATGGAGAAGGATGGAGCGTACCACGTGGCGGCCCTGGATCAGGGACAACAGGTGAGGCTGTCGGAGGACTACTTCATCTCGACCAGCAAGGCGAACCCGCCGGAGATTGCGATTGATCGTCCGGGACAGGACTACCGCGCAAGCCCGATCGAAGAGGTAACGGTTGGTGTCAGGGCGGGCGCTGAGTTCGGATTGACTCATGTGAGTCTGCACTACTCCGTGAACGGCGGCCCGGAGCAGACGGTTAATCTGCCGACGGAGCCGGGCGCCAAAGACGTAAATGACAAAACGACCCTGAGCCTCGAAGATTTCAAGCTCGTGCCCGGAGACGTCGTGAGCCTCTATGCAACCGCAGAAGATGCACACACCGAATCGCGCACCGACATCAGCTTCATTCAGGCCGACCCGTTCGAGCGGGAGTTCTCCCAGTCGCAGCAAAGCGGCGGTGGCGGAGGGGGTGGTGGGCAAGGCCAGGGCAATCAGACCGACATCTCGCGCCGCGAGAAGGAATTGATCGCCGCTACATGGAAGCAGCAGAACGACAAGACCTCCACCGCACAGCAGGCCGCGGACATTGCAAAGGTGCTCTCCGAAGCACAGGCGAAATTGAGAGAGCAGGCGCTGGCGCTCTCCGGCCGAATGCAGAGCAGAGATCTCGCGGAGGCGAACGAAGAGTTCAACAGCTTCGAAAAAGATATGCAGGCCGCCGCCGCCGCGATGGTGCCTTCCGCGGACAAGCTGAAGCAGCTCGCGTGGCGTGACGCGATGCCGAACGAACAGAAGGCGCTGCAGGCGCTCCTGCGTGCCGAGGCGACGTTCCGTCAAATTCAAGTCGCCTTCGGTCAACAAGGCGGCGGCGGTGGTGGTGGAGGCAGTGCGGGACGCGACCTCGCCAGCCTGTTCGACCTCGAGCTCGACACCGAGAAGAACCAATACGAAACGGCGCAGACCGGTTCTCTCGCCGAGCAGCAGGCGAAGAAGGTAGACGAAGCACTGGAAAAGCTCGATGCGCTCGCGAAGCGTCAGGAAGAACTGGCGCAGCAACAACAGAACAATGCGCAGACTTTTCAGCAGCGATGGCAGCAGGAGATGCTCCGGCGTGAAGCCGAGCAGTTGCAGCGCGAGATGGAACAGATGCAGGGGCAACAGGGCCAGCAAAGCGGGCAGCAGAGTGCAGGCGCGGCGTCGTCACAGGGCGCTTCTGGACAAGGAAAGCAAAGCCAGTCTCAGCAGGGAAACTCCCAAGCTGGTTCGAATTCAAAAGATGGAGATGTGGATCCGCGCGTACAGCAGGCGCTAAACCGTCTGCGGGCAGCCAATCAGGAGATGCGTCGCGCCGGCGAACAGCAGGACGGGCAACAGAGCTCCGAGCAGGCGAGACGAGCCGCAGAACAACTCCGCGACGCTACGAACCTGTTAGGCGGAGCCCAGAAACAACAAGCCTCCGGCAAACTTGATTCGCTGGCCCGCGAGGCCGGACGGCTTTCGAAGGAAGAGAACGCACAAGCGGGACGAATCCAGTCGCTGGCAACACCGCAGGATCAGGATGGCGGCACATCACAAACCCAGATGGCCTCCCGCGCCCAGGATATCCGCAAGTTAGCCGAGGACCGGCAGCAGCTCTCCGACGACCTCTCGCATCTGGAAAAAAATCTCCGCGATACCGCTCGCGAGCTGGCGCCGAATCAGCCGGATACCTCATCCAAACTCCGCGATGCGCTCGGCGAGATGGACCAGTCCGACCTCGGCAATCGCGTGCAGCGGACAGCCGACTGGATGAGAAGAGGAATCAATCCGAACTCCAACGGCACTGAGACTGAGATTGCTTCGGGGTTGAGGAAATTAAGCGACCAGGTGCGTCAGGCCCAGCAGGGCATGGGCACAGGCCGTGATAGTCAAGGCAAATCACGGCAGGGAACTGAGACTGCCGCGCTCGATCACGTCGACCGGCTGCGCAGCGAACTCCAGAGCCTCGCAAGAAGCCGCGGGCAACAAGGACAGGGTTCGGCGCAGGGATCACAACAGGGCCGAGGCGCGCAAGCGCCCGGGCGATCCGGACAGAATAATCAAGCGCAAGCCGGACAACAGGGCGGCGGACAACAAAACGAAAGCCAGCAGGGCAACGGACCAGGTGGCCGTCAGACCGGGCAGCGAGGCATGAACGGCGTGGACCGGCGTGACGCCGAGAGCGGCGGCGACATAGGCAACGACACTCCGCGGGGCGGTGGAGGGGGCGTCATCACATACAACGTAAATACCGGGAACAACAGATTCGACCAGACCGCGCGGCGTGCGAACGCTCCCGATAATCTTAACAATCCGGCGGACACCGAGAGGATCATCCGTCAGGGGATGCAGGAGCTGAACCAGGTCCGTCAATCCGCCAAAAACGATCCAGCAGCCCTTCGCGAGATTCAGGGTCTCATCAAAGAAATGCAGCAGCTTGACCCAAGCCGCTTCCCCGGCAATCCGCAAATGGTAGAGGAGCTCCACGCCCAGGTGTTGAACGATGTCGACAAGCTCGAATTGCAACTGCGGCGCAACTCGGACGACCGGCAATCCGGCCAGGTAAGGACAAGCCAGCAGCCATTCGTGCCGGCGGCCTATCAGGACGCAGTCGCGGAGTACTATCGCCGGCTCGGTAAGGAACGATAATCCGGCAGTTGATTGCAGAGAGGACAAACTTGACCTTCGTTTTGCCTCGCGCCTTCTACCTGGACTCGCCGGAAGTTGTAGCGAGAAATCTGTTAGGGAAACTCATCACCCGTCATTTCGATGGAGAGCGGCTCACCGGACGCATCCTTGAAGTAGAAGCTTACCTAGGTCTCGCAGATCCCGCAGCCCATACCTTCATTGGCAAGACACAGCGAAATGCTGTGCTCTTCGGACCTCCCGGTTTCTCCTATGTCTATTTCGTCTATGGAATGCATTACTGCCTCAACTTCTCGTGTCAGGCGGAGGGTGAACCCGGTGGGGTTCTCATTCGCGCGCTTGAACCGCTCGAAGGATTGGAAACGATGGCTCGTCATCGGGGATTTCCGACCATTGCAAAACCGAAGCTGCTCACCTCCGGTCCAGGTCGCCTCTGTCAGGCCTTGGCAATTACCCGGGCCACGCACAATGGTCTCGACGTTACGCGCGCCGATTCGCCTCTACAGGTTCTCGATGACGATTATCGTCCCCCTTCGATTCTGGTTACACGACGCATCGGCATAAGGAAGGCCGTCGACAAGCAGCTTCGTTTTATCGTGGGTGAGAAAGCTAAGGCACGACCATGATCTGAGCCTGCCAGAAGGTGCCTTTCACCCCGGATGGATCAAGCACAGTCACCTGGCAGTCGTATTCCCCGGGTGGCAATCGATTGAGGCCGATGCTAAAGCTGAGCGGCACCGTTCCCAGCCGGCTGGCCGACGTAGATGTCACGGCTACCGGTTGTGTTTCGAATATCTTTGTCTGTCCCTGATAAAAGCTCACAAATGCGACAAGCGGTTTAGCCGCAGTCGCGACCTCACTTTGTTGGTAAGCCTGCAGGTAGACAAAGAGGTCGCGCCCTTTGCTGAACACCCGTGTCACGCTTGGAATAATTTTCTTGCCATCCTGCACCAGGGGATTGACCGTCGCTTCCTTTTCCTGATCCTTGGTCTTCCCCGCGTTATAAATTGCATTCTTCAGCTCCACTTTCTGGCCGCTCAGTACCACCGAACTGATGCGGACTCGCTTCTCCTCTTTATTCAGATTCGGAATCACAAATGTGGTCTGATAGGTCCCGATTCTTCCCGTCTCATCGTCGCGAGCAAGAAATTTGATCATGTATTTTCCAGGAAGCAGCGTGAAGCCTGCCTCGTACTCGATCGGCTGCTTCGCCAGTTCGCTTGCCGTTGCATCGCTCAGCTTAATGTTCACGTTGTCGCGCACATTGGTGACGGTCGTCCCACCATAGAGATCCTTCACTTCACCGACAAAATCAATCAACGTATGCTCTGCGCCGCCTCGCTTCGCGAGAGCAAGTTCACGCCCGGGAATCTTCACCACGATCGGAACGAAATACTCCGCCCGGTTCAATTGAAAATAATTGATCTCGATTGCGATGGTCAGGTCGGTGATCGGGTCGCCCAGCATCAACGCATCCTCAAGCTGACGTTCTTTGTCGACCGTAGTAAATTTGCTGAACTCCTTGCCGGCAAAATATCCCTGCCGGAAATCCAGCTTCGCCGAGAGCTCGGGATTCACCGTGATCTTGACATGTCGGAACTTCCCATCGAGTGTCGTATTGGTCGGGTAATACTCTAGAATGTAATAACTCGAAAATGCCTGCTGTGCCTGCACAATACCCTTCGTCAGGTCGTTGTAGTCGAGCAGCGCCTTTCCCCCCGTGTCCCCGGCAAGAGAAAACAGCGTGTCCTGGGACTGCTGCAGATTCGTGGTAACGGCGAGAGCCGCGGCACCGGAGTACATCCCCGCATTCCCCGGTGATCCCTGCGTAGCATCCCCCATCGGCGCCTGGGCTACAAGACCACGCGCATCGATCGGCCAGAACGAAACTCCCGCACGAATAGCAGCATCGACCGTAGCCTGCAGTTGTGCCTGATTGTCGATGCCGTTCAATCTCAGGCCGCTGGCAAAGTAGATCAGCGATTTCTTCTCATTCAACTGGCCCAGCATTTTGGCAGCAGTCTGCAGCGCGGAAAGCTGGCGGTCCGTATTGAAGATGTTGAACTGACTGTCGTCTTGCCCAAAGGCCGCTCCGGTATCGGCACTGCTGGCGTCATCGACGGATTCAACCGAGCCTTGTCCCTCTCCGACGACCAATGTTTCGAGAATACTCAGCAGGCGATTGCGATCTGCAGTGAAATCCTGCAAGACATCGACCGACCCTCCGGAGTATCTGAGAATTGAAATTAGATCCGAGGTCGTCATCTGTGTCCGAACAAACTTCTCAGCGGCCGACAGCGCCCGCAGCTGGTCGGCAGGCCGCATCGCCGACATGTCGAAGTACATCGCCAGAAGACGATGATCCTTGTATCGAATGTCGCCCGGACTCTCCGGCACGATCTGCGTTCGCGCCAGCCGGTTATAGAGTTTAATATCTTCCGGACCGGACGCCTTGATAGGAACATCGCTCAGAGTCGAAGGCAAAGTCTGTTGCTCGCAGAAACGGACAGTCTGTGGCACGCCATCTTCCGTGAGGGTGAAATCCTTCGCAGTCAGACCATCAATCGGGTTTCCCTTTTTGTCTTTGACCACCACCGTTTCGATAACAATCTGCGAACGAACGGATAGCGTGACGGTGTCGCTCTTGCCGACAGGCGTATTCTGCCCTATCTGCTGAGCGTGGGCGCCGAGTGTTGCGAACAGGAAGATCGAAAGAAACGATCGCATACGTCAAAATCTCAGACGCAGATTAGTTTGCAGACTGCGCATGGCCTTGGCCGCCTCAGGCAGCCCGAAGAGTGGGTTATTCAGGCTGGGATTCAACGTGGCATTCCAGCTGGTGAAGACAACATGATTGAGCAGGTTAGTTGAATCCACCCGCAGATCGAGATTGTAACGGTCCTTCAGGCGAAACGAACGCTGCAGGGAAGCATTGAGGGTGAACTGACTCGGTCCGCGAATGGAGTTTCTTCTTGCATCCCCCCATTCGCCGGTCAGAGGCGCGGTGTACGCGGCGGCGTTGAGATGAAAACCAGCGGGTGCAGCATAAATCGACGCGCCAGTGAGCTTCGGCCGGATGCTGCCGGTTGACCCTGTGCCGGCCACCGCCGCAAGAAAGACTGGCGTTTGCGGCAGGCCGCTGCCTGCGGTGATCAGGCTGGTTACAGTCCATTTCTTCAGGAGGATTCCACGCCAGCCTCGCAGAAGAGCGCCGCCGCCAAGTCCGACTCCGGTCGTGTACTGAACCTGCGCGTTCAGCAAGTTCCGCTGATCGAAGGTCGAAAGACCGCGCTCAGCATTCAGGTCAAGCCAGTTTTGCGCGACGACGGTAGTCTGGGGAGTCGAGCTTGCAGTAGCAGTTGTCGTTCCTCCGAGTCCGTTTGAAGTGGTTGTCGCCACGGCAACAGGCCCCTGGCCTCCGAGTACCGAATCGTCGTCGATGGACTTGGAGTAGGTGTACAGCAGGGAAGCGGTAAATCCGCTGCGAAGCCTTCGCCGTAATTGAAGGCTGCCGGCCTCGCGGGTCGAGTTGCCATTGGAGGAACGAAAGACAAAGCCGGCCGGGCACGCAGGACATGGATTCGCGGCCCCGATTGGATAGGTATTCGGCAGATACTCCTGCACTCCTCGCGTGCCTTTAATGCCGAGATAGGTAGTGGTCATCTGCAGCGCGCCGGGCAGGTCGCTCTGCACGGCCAACTGCCAGCTCTGCGCATAGCCGACGCGGAAGTTGGGATCGACTGCAAATGTATTAGCCGTAATTGAAGAGCATGGATTGAATCCGCTCGCCAGTGTCTGTGGACATGCCGCGCTGTTCTGCACGCTCAAACTCTTCGAAAGCGGCGACTGCTGCGCCATTTCAAGGGCCGTCGCTTGATAGACCGAAGTGTCGTCGTAAATTCCATAGCCGGCGCGAACCACCACGGACGATCCCGGTAGAGGCCGCCACGAGAGCCCAATCCTCGGCTCGATTCCGCGTCGGTCAGGCCGTATCAGAGTATCCGGATACCGTTCACCTGTTTTAGTCCCCGTTGGATCGCTCGCCAGCACTGGAGCCACGGCGGAAAATCCGGGGGCAATATCCAGGTTGACAAGCCGCCCGTACAGTTCGGAAATTGGCGCGCCGTACTCCCAGCGTACGCCGGCATGGATTGTCAGGTCCGGGCGAAGTCTCCAATCGTCGGTGACGTACGCGTCATAAACCGACTGCCGGAGATATTTATCCGCATTGCCGAACGCGATGGAGCTGGTGTCTGGAAGGCCCTTCAGGAAATCGGCGAAATCGGACTGTCCGGTAGCGCCGCCAGTAAAGGTAAAGGTGCCCCGCGGGTCCTGTTGCGAGAGGTAATTCGATTCCTGCCTGCGAAAATCCCCTCCCACCGTCACGTTATGATGTCCGCGGATCCACTGCAGCGAAGAGGAAACAGAGTTCGTTTCTCTGCGGTCGAAAGAGCTTTGTGCATCCGAGAGGCTTGCGATGCCGCTTGAAAAAATAAGCTCTGGCGGTCCCCAGTTGATGGGATCCTGGTTGTTGCCGGTGATGCCTGCTGCACCCGAAATATTGACGCGGTTTTCGAAGTTGGAGATGACCTGCGTCCTCGACCGACTGAATTTGTATCCGCTGGTAAGAAAAAAGGAGTGGTTGAATCGGTGTACCCAGTTCACGTTGGTGTTGATGCCCAGCGTATTCGTCGTATCCAGAAACCCGAAGAGATTGGAACCGTCAGCCCGAATACTTTGAAACGCAAGCCCTCCGTAAAATTGATTCTTATTGCCGATCGTCTTGTCGAGGCGAGACTGCAGCGCATCCTCGTGGCTGTTGCTGACTATCGGTACCTGGTAGTTGTACAGCGAATTCCCGAAAACGTTGGGCAGCGGATATAACTTCAATAAAGCCTGAGCCTGCGCAACTGGTGTAATCTCGCCGCCTGCAAGATCGCCGCTCCTCTCCGCTTCCGTCGGCACCAGCCCGGACAATGTTGTAGCTTCGCTTGTTCGACTCCATTGGTAGCCTACATAGAAATTCGGTCCGTGAGGAAGCAGATGCGGAATCTTCAGCGGGCCTCCTAACGTCACCACGCCGGTCACCTGGTTGTATTGGGACTTTGGACTGCTCTGTCCGCTCAAAGAATATGGCCGCGCATCCAGCGCGGAGTTACCCAGACTCACCGCGATTCCGCCGGTATACAGTCCCTTCTTGCCGCTGCGATTATTTCCGAATGCAGGCGCCAGCGAGAACTGCGAAGTCGCGGCATTATTGACGCTGCCGTTAATGAGAAGACCATCCGAGGATGAAGGCGCAGAATCCTCCGGCGGCTTTGGAGCTTCAACGGCAGCGTTGTCCTTTGGCTTCGCCGCCTCGCTTTTGTCCGAGGCCGCGTCGCCGCTTGCGCTGAGATTAGGTTTCGTCTCAGTCTTAACTGCTTTAGACTCGGCCATAATCTGATCGAGCGAAAGCAGCTTCAGCTCCCACTTCATCGAGGGCAAATTCGGAGCGATAGTGACGGTCTGCTCAATCGTCGAGAAGCATTGCATCGCAACCACTATCGTCCACGTACCATCCGGCAGATCGGCAAATGAATAGCCACCTTGCTGATCGGAGATGGCGACAAATCTCTGGCTGCCTTGCGCAGCGGTGATCGTCACACCCGGCACCGGCAAACCCTGGAATGTCACCTGGCCGTGAGACTCCGACGCCAGCGCCGCCTTCGAGACCGACAGGATAGCGCCAAGGCACATCAGAAGGCACACCAATCGTAAGTTCTCATCGATTCGCCGCAACAACATCTGACTCCAGGCCCGCACTAGTTCTCCGAAGGCATCTCAATATGATCGACAACCAGAGTCTCAACCGGCCCCTTCGCCGATTGAAGCTTCAATCCAAGCTGTTCTTGAATTGCTGTAAAGATCGAAGGGCCGGCAGAATCCGGCGCCGAATCCGCTCTTGGCGGTGCGCCATCGTTTCCTTTGAACATCGGGCTTGAGCCGGGATCCGGCGTCCAGGTCAGATCCAAATCGTAGGTTCCAGTCAACCCTGTCTTATCGATCACCGTCTGGCGGAGCTGCTGCGCCAGCAGATTCACCAGGGTAGCAATGGGAACACCTTGACCTGTGAGTTGGCCGGGGCCCATTCTCATCATGCCCGCATGCCCGGTCCCGTCAGTCCCCTTAATTCCGTTGGCGTAGGTGTCGCCAGGCGTTGCTTCTTTTAGTTTGGAGCCACCCTTTGCGACAACAAGCTCAAAGACTGGCAGCTGTTTGGTCTCATTGTGAACTTTCAGTTTGAAACGATCTGCCAACGCCGGCTGAAGCATCGATCGACGCTGCTCCGAAGTGAGCTTTTTCAAAATATCCAGATCGGAGCCGGCGACCTTTGCGTCAAAATCGTACCGCGACGAATCTGCCCATCCGGGTGCTCCTAATATCAGATCCTGCCTGGTTCCATACGCCATCTGAATCAGCATTTTGGGCGAAGCGTTGCTTGCAGAATAGCCGTCGGCGTTGAACATGATCCGCATTGCGCCGCTGCCGGACTTGTTTGGCTTCACCGAAACGACGTCGAACTCGGGGATTTTGATTCCCGCAGCTGCGTCCGGCGACGGCGTAGTCAATGGCGTTGCGCTGCCTTGACCCAGAGCGCCCATCGCGGCCACTGTCATTACCGCTGCCATCAGGAGCCACGATCCTCCATGCATCGTCGGCTTGCGTACACCATATCTCGTCATAGTACGAAAAGGTCCTTTTCTTAAAACGACACTGATTGCCCTGGGTACAAACAACCGCAAAATTCAATGGAAAATTGTTGGTAGGACGTTTGTAATCGATGATCGCATGCGTCGGCGCCAATTATTCTTTTCGCTCAGGTTTCGTACACCTCGCGATTCAAATCATCTTGAATCTCCCCGTACCATTTTCGACATTAGACAAGGAATCTTCCGCGCGGTTAGGCCAAAAAGAAGAATACTGATGAACTCGCCTGTTATGAGTTATACGAACTTTGACCACATTTGTTCCAGATAGAACTCCGGCAGGCGGGAAGAGCATTCCTCGTAATT
>DATAVY010000214.1:0-8523 GCA_036267495.1 Edaphobacter sp. | reverse complement strand
GCGTGCGTATGACCTGAATGCGGCGCTTGAGTTTCAGCGGAACCGCGAGCGGTATGCCTTTCTGAAATGGGGACAGACGGCCTTCAATAATTTCTCCGCCGTGCCGCCGGGCATGGGCATCTGCCATCAGGTGAATCTGGAGTACCTGGCGCGGGTGGTGTTCACGACCTCTCCCGAGCGGAGTCTCGATGCTGTTGCGGTTGCAGGACACAAGGCGAGCGTGGAGGAGAGCTATGCGTTTGCTTATCCCGATACCCTCGTTGGTACTGACTCGCATACCACCATGGTGAATGGCCTGGGCGTGCTCGGCTGGGGTGTAGGTGGAATTGAAGCGGAGGCGGCGATGCTGGGACAGCCGGTGTCGATGCTGGTGCCGCAGGTGGTTGGGTTCAAGCTGATGGGCAAGCTGAAGGAAGGCACAACTGCTACCGATCTGGTGCTGACGGTGACGGAGATGTTGCGGAAGCTTGGCGTGGTCGGCAAGTTCGTCGAGTTCTACGGGTCTGGAATTGCGGAGTTGCCACTGGCGGATCGCGCGACGATTGCCAACATGGCTCCCGAGTATGGCGCGACGTGCGGTATCTTCCCGGTGGATGCGGAGACGTTGCGATATCTGCGGTTGACGGGACGCAGCGAAGAGCACATTGCTTTGGTGGAAGCCTATTTCCGCGAGCAGGGGATGTTCCACACGGCGGACGCGAAAGAGGCAGCCTATTCGGCGACGATTGCGCTGGATCTTGCGACGGTTGAACCGAGTGTCGCGGGACCGAAGCGGCCGCAGGACCGGGTGAAGTTGTCGCAGGCGGGCGCGAGTTTCAAAGAGCAGTTGCCGTCGCTGCTGGGTCCGAACGGGAACAAGAATGTTGCACGGCAGATGGTACGGTGGGAAGGCGAAGGCGGAACCGCTTCGGCTTCGGGCGATGTCACGAGCAGCGTGGGCGTCTCGGCGCCGGTTGTGGAACATCCGACGGTTTCGGTGATTACGATCCGTGACGAATCCATGCCGCGGTTAGAGGCGCCGCATGTGTCGATCCGGAGCCGGTTTGGAATCGATCCCGACAAGTATCTCGATCACGGATCGATTGTGATCGCAGCGATTACCTCCTGCACGAATACCTCAAATCCCTACGTGATGATCGCCGCTGGATTATTAGCGAAGAAGGCTGTCGAGAAGGGATTGAGCACGCCTCCGTGGGTGAAGACGTCGCTTGCTCCAGGGTCGCGCGTGGTAACGGATTATTTCGTCAAATCGGGGCTGATGCCCTATCTCGACAAGCTGCGGTTCCAGGTCGTGGGGTATGGATGTACGACCTGCATTGGCAACTCCGGGCCGCTGCCGTCGGATGTTTCGAAATCGATCGAAGACAACGGGCTGGTCGCGGTATCGGTGCTCTCGGGGAACCGGAACTTTGAAGGAAGAATCTCGCCGGAGGTAAGGGCGAACTATCTGATGAGCCCGCCGCTGGTTGTCGCCTATGCGCTGGCGGGCCATATAGGACACAACTTCGACAGCGAGCCTCTGGGGCAGGGGAAGAACGGCAGTCCGGTCTACCTGCGCGACATCTGGCCGACGCAGGAAGAGGTTGCGTCGGCGGTGAATTCGTCGATCAACTCGGAGATGTTCCGCCATCAGTACAGCACGGTCTCGGATGGAGACAACAACTGGCAGAGCCTGAATTTTCCGGTTGGAGACACCTATGGATGGGAGCGGGATTCTACCTATATTCGCAAGGCTCCCTACTTTGACGGGATGTCCGCTACACCGGCTCCGATCGAGGACATTCATGGGGCGCGAGTGCTGGCTGTACTGGGAGACTCGGTAACGACCGACCATATATCGCCGGCGGGGGCGATCAAGCTGAATGGGCCTGCGGGCAAATACCTCATCGACCACGGGGTGAAGGCATCCGACTTCAACAGCTACGGGTCGCGCCGCGGCAACCATGAGGTGATGGTGCGCGGGACGTTTGCCAATGTGCGGCTGCGGAACAAACTGGCTCCTGGAACCGAGGGCGGCGTGACGCGCCTGCTGCCGGACGATGTGCCGATGTCGATCTACGACGCGAGTGTGGAGTATGCGAAACGCGGGATGCCGCTGGCGATTCTTGCGGGCAAGGAGTACGGCTCGGGATCTTCGCGCGACTGGGCGGCGAAGGGGCCGCGGCTGCTTGGAATCAAATTCGTGATCGCGGAGAGTTACGAACGGATCCATCGGTCGAACCTGGTGGGAATGGGGATTCTGCCGCTGCAGTTTCTGCCGGGACAGAATGTCGAGTCGCTGCGCCTCACCGGCGAGGAGATCTATGCCGTCGGCGAGCGTGGCGAGCTGAAGGCGATGCTGGACGGCAAGTTCGGCGACGGCAAGACGATCACGGTCTTTGCCGAGTCGGACATGGGCAAGACGACGGAGTTTTCCGCGACAGTCAGGATCGATACGCCGCAGGAGATTCTGTATTACCAGAACGGCGGGATTCTGCAGTATGTGCTGCGGCAGCTGGCGGGGAAGAGTCCGGCGTCGGCTTAGAGCAATTCTCCCGTGCTGCGAAGCGGAAGATCCTGCGAGGCGCTGCTTTTCCTGAGAGACGGCCATAAATTCGAAGCCCTCTGATCGTCCGCGGGAGAGTTGCTCGAGCTGGTAGCTCATCGTCTTTTCCTTTCTCCGGGTCGTGGGTCCTCCGAGTCTCGGGAATGCAGCGGGTACCCCCTATTGCCCGCGAATAAACCTTTTGTATTCAGCGTTTTACGGGAGGTTGTGCCCTGTAAAATATTCAAAACAAATGGGTTGCCTCCAAAAATTGCAGACAAACAAGTTAACCCCGAAGGGAAGTAAATCCCTGCGGGGCTTGCTTTGTTTTGATCTCTATCCAGTAGAGCGACCTGAGCGAAACTAAATGCCACTTTGGCGGGATCTATATTTCGTTTGTTATGTCGGGATTGGCAGGCTTTAGGGAGGTTTGGGGGCTTGACAAGTTTTTGGCGGCTTGACTGCATCGTACGATGCAGAAAGGCGTGCCGCTAAGCAAAATGGAGTTTTTCAGCACCATCTTCAGCTCTTGTGGCACTGTCGGCACGGCTGAACAGGTGCGGAGAAGTCAATTTTTGGCGCGGAAAGACCTCGGCGACTAAAGTGGCAAGGAAAACGGCTCGCTTGCGGCGCGACTGAAGTCGCGCCCTTTCAAAGCAAAGACTTTTCCGCAGCCTGTGAATCGCGCCCTTTCAAAGCAACGACAGTTAATTGGCCGACGGCTTTTCGATGTCATCAACGACGATGACTTCAACCGGCCCATGGGTTGGTATCAGCTTCAGTCCCAGCTGCTCCTGAACAGCGGTGAACAAGGACGGCGCGTCCGTTCCGTTCTCCTGCGCCGCGCCGGAGGTAAGAGACGGCTCCGACCAAGTCAGCGTGAAATCATATTTCTCCTTCAACCCGGTCTGATCGACGACCACACGTCCGCCGAGAAACGGTGAGTGTATCCATTCATCCACCGAGATTGCCGTCGCCGTCATCTCGTTTTGCCTCACCGAGAGCCTGGAGGATTCGCCATCCTTCGCCGGAGTGAGCTTCGGGCCACCTTTCGCGATCATCAGCGCAAACATGGGCAACTCCCGCGTTTCGAAGTGCACCTTGAGCTTGAACCGGTCGGCCAGCAGCGACTGCTCCATCAGATTTACCTGCTCCCGCTGTTGCGCCGGGGTCATCTTCTGCATTGCCGCATACAGAGAGTCCTCGATCTTTGCCTGAATCTCATAGTCGTCCGAACCAAGCCAGTCCGGGCCTCCCACAACCCGGATTCTCTCGAAGCCAAATGGCACGTTGTAGGCAAACGCGATCAGCAACCGCGCCGTCAGAATAGAGTGCACCCGGTCCGTCGTCTGTCCGCCTGCATTGATGGGAGCTATCTTGTCGGGCAATGCTGGATTCGGAGCTGCTACATCTGAAGGCGACGGAGGCGACGGAGGAGGCGGAGTTGGAGGCCGTCTCCACGGCTTGATCGTCGCTACCTCAAACGAAGGCAACGGTCCTGTCGCATGCAAAATCTGCCCATACATCGGAATCAGCCGTACGATCCCAAACGCCATGGGCGCTACCGCAAGAAGACCCAGCACCGCCAGCGTTACCTTCCTGCCTGGATTCCGCTTCTCCAGCGTCATGATTAACCGAATCCGCATTAACCGAACCGCCTTTCTTCGTTCTGAGCTATGGATCCACACACTCCGTCCTCAGTTCTCTGAAGGCTTCTCGATGTGATCGATGACGAGAACCTCGATGGGAGCCCTGGTGGGAACGAGCTTGATGCCGAGCGTCTTTTCCATCGCGCCGATAAGCGACGGAACATCGGGTGAGTTGTCGGCGGTGGCCTCGCCCAGGGGCGCCCAGGTGAGGCCCTTGATGTCGAAGCAGCCGGTGAAGCCGGTGTGGTCGACGATGGGACGGTCCCCGGCATCGCCACTGACGATGCGTGCCAGCAACTGCATTTTGATGGCGCGTGCGTTGAGTACGCGAAGGCCGTTGCTGCTGAACGAGCCCATCGAAGAGCCGGGAGGCAGCGGATCGCCGACTCCGGGGCGTATGGGCGGGTCGCCGGGTTTGTATTCAGGCGGCGCGGGGACTTCGGTGATCTTGAGGCCGCCTTTGGCGGGTACGAGCGCATAGACGGGCAGAACTCGGGTTTCAAAGTGCGCCCTGAGATTGAAGCGGCCGGCGAGGAGAGACTGCTGCATGCCGCGGTTCTGATCGATACGATCCTGGGAGGTCATCTTCTGAGGCGCAGCTTCAAAGTCGTCCGGGACCTTGCCGTGGACGATGTAAGAGTCATTATTGAGCCAGTCCGGGCCGCCGACGATCTGCGCCGAGTATCTAGCTCCATAGGCGTCCATGATGTAGCGGCGGATGCTCAGCGGGTTGAGAGAGGCGCCTGGTGGGAGCTTGACTACCCGGTCGGCGGTATTGGGGTCAAGAGGCTTGATAGTGGCGACCTCGTAGGAGGGCAGAGGGCTTGAGGGATGGAAAAGAAGCAGCTCGGGACTAGGCTGAGCTTGTGCGGCTCCAGTGAACGCGAGGGCTGAGGCGGGACCGTCAGAGAGCAGAGTCGCGGATACGGTGGCGATCGGAGCGAAGGCTGAGACGGCACTTTGCGAGAGCTTCGAGTCAGAATAAGAGCCTTCACCGGCCGGTAGAGGCGAGCTCGGATCTACGTTACTGCCTGTCGCCGGTGTGCTGGATGATGCATAGACGATCGGAACATCGACGACAGCCCTTGAAGTGTTTCTCGGAACACTGCCCAGCCCAAACATGCACAGCGCGAAAATCGTCACCGTGACGACAAGTCCGCGCCCAAGCTCGATCATGGTCAATCGTTCCTCGCGAATCATCACATATTGGCCTGCAAGCAGCGATGGCCTCAGAGCTGGACTCTGCTCTGGTCCTCCTGAGAGAACGCATGCCGACCACTGCCGGACCATCGACCAGAGCACATCGGGTCCCAGGCGGCCGAGACCGTAGGAGTGCAGGGCGTCTTCAAAGTCGAGCATCATCTCGCGACCAAACTCATTGCGAAAATCTGCCGGATGCATTCTGACAATGACTCCATAAAGCCGGCGCCGAAAGCTGCTCATGACTGTCTCTCCTCATGAAGGCGCAGGCCGCGACGGGCCTCCCGGAGAACGCCTGCCAAACGATCCGTCTCCGCAGCTAATACGGAAGCCCCCCTTTGCGTGAGGCGATAGTTGCGACGCGGCTCGCTCTTAGAGCTCTTGGCCGAAGATCCTTCAACCAGGCCGAGGTTAAGAAGCTTCTTGATATTGTCGTACAGCGTTCCCGGGCCGATTTTGTATTGGTCGCCTGACTGGCGGGCAACTTCAAGCATGATGCCGTATCCATGCAGGTCACCGCTGGTGAGCGCGAGCAAAACGTGCAGCGTAGCAGGGGAGAGAGGCAGATAGGCGGCAGGGTCATCCGGTTTCATATTCGGGAGACGATATATCGGTTTCCGAATAGATGTCAAATGTATCTCTGAATTCGGCTATTTGAAGACGAAAGGCGGATTCCGTTCGGGAAGGAAATGGCAATGGAGGGAAATTTTCAACCTGGGAAGAATTACCCGGTGGGGAAGATTTACTCGGTCGATTCTTCGATATGGAGGCAGGTTTTCGCGCAGGGCTCTTTCGGATTGCGCCGATCGGGAGCTAACGAATGGCAAGCGATTTTATGTCAACCACCTGGGAGATGTGTGCGGAGATTCTTGAGGATGTCCGGATATTGCCCGGTTTGGCATGGTGCTTGCGAGATGTCTAGAACCTTGTGACCGCGTCTTGGACGCGTGGACGCGGAAGTGCGGAATATGGAGGAATTTGATGAAGACAGGAACAGCGATTGTAACTACTTTATTCGCGATGGCGAGCTTTCCGCTGTTAGCGCAGCAGCCACCACCGGGCAGTCAGCCTGCGAGCCCCGCAACGCAGCAAGCTCCTTCGGGCACGATGCCGCAGAGTCAGGCTGCGGTTCCGGCAATCGAGATGAGTCCAATCAACGGAGAACTTGTAAGCAGGCTGGACTCGAAGACCGCCAAGACTGGCGACAGCGTGACGGTGCAGACCAAGGCTTCGGTGAAGACTTCGGACGGAATCGAGATTCCCAAGGGGTCGAAGCTGGTGGGCCATGTGATGGGCGTGCATCCGAGCGCGGCGGGCGACAATTCGCAGGTGGTGCTTCAGTTTGACCACGTCGAGTTGAAGGGCGGGCAGAGTGTGCCGGTTCATTCGCAGATTCAGTCGATTGGCCCGGCGGGGGGCGCGGCATCGGCTGCGGTGAGCGAAGCGCCGGCGGCCGGCACTTCCAATCCGAATGCGTCTGGAACTGCTGGTGCCAGCAGGGCGAGTGGCGCACCGCAAAGTGCGTCGGGCGGCGACTCCGCTGCAGCTACTGCTCCTGCGCCGGGGACGGTTGTAGCGAGAACCGGGAATATCGCGATCAGCACCACGTCGATTCCGGGTGTACTGGTGGCGAACAATGCGCCGGGGCAACAGGATCCCAGGATGGCTCAGGCTTCGAGCATCCTGCTTGGAGCGAAGCAGGATATTCAACTGGACGGCGGCACGCCGATGATTGTTGGTGTCTCTGCCGCGGGAGGGAGCGCACGGTAATCGGTTGGTTGCGGCGATGGCGATTTTTTGCGCCGGCTGTGATTGAATGAGTTGACCAAGAAGACTTGGCGAAGGATTGCGTCCGATGAGCGAGGGCCGGGGTTTGTCTCCGGCCCTTGTTTTGTGCGAGCGAGACAGCGACTCTGACTTGAGAGGGCGGCCGTGGTGGAAGAGTCCTGTCCGGGGGCATCTAGGACACCCGATGTATTATGGTTTGCGTCGTTCGGCGGCATTCCTCTGTATTCGATTTAAGGAGACCTATGATTCGCAAGCTGAGATTATTTTCCTTTTTGACGGTGATGTTCTGCATGTGGGCCAACGCGCAGGATACCCCTACCGCTGCCTTTGCGGGATTGATTAGCGTGAATGTATCGCTGAAGGGAAGGGTAAGTTCGCGGGACGCCAAAGCGGGCCAGATTGTTACGACAACGCTGGAGACTCCCGCGACTATTGGAGGAACGGTTCTGCCGAGAGGAACGATGCTGATAGGTCACGTGGTTGATGTGATCAAACACAGCAAAGAAACTCCCGACGGATTGGTTTCAATTCTTTTCGACGAGGCGAAGCCTAAGAAAGGCGAGCCGATCAACATCCGCGCCAGCATCTTCAAGATCATGCTTTCTGAGGCGAATTTGCATGCGATGAATACTGATACGGCCTCCGGCATGCGCGGGGCCGGGGGCACAGATATTAATACCGCCGTGACGCGGTCCAATATCGACCAAAATAATCATGCGGGGAAGGGAATGCAGTCCGGAGCGGATGCGCCAGTTCAGGTGATGAGCACGATTCCCGGCGTCGCACTCTCCGCCGTAGCAAGCGATGATAAGTCCGGTATCATGACGGCGAAGAATCAGGATGTGGATCTGCCGGCGAGCATGGACATGGTGATCGGAGTGTCGTTGAAGCAGTAGGGTCAACGATAACTTGCTGATTGTGGGTAACCAGGAATGCCGGGAAGAGGCTGTGACGTGAGAAGGCAGCTGTGACGCGGTTTATTGGCGACGGCCTATAATGTCCTATGGCAACCGCTCATCCGGCCTCTTCGGAGGCTGGTCCGCAGCCAGAGTCGGACAATAAACCGAAGAGCCAACCGGAGACGCATGTCGATGCAGGGACGCAGCTGGAAGCGGCTTCTCCTGTCGCGGCTTCGCCGATGGCGCCGGAGGCGATCTCTCGTGGAAGCGGGAAGAAGCAGGGCGATCGTGGGATCGGGGCTGAGGCAGGCGAGGCTTCGGGTGTTTCGCCGCTGGTGATCGCAGGGGAGCATGAGGCTGCGGAGTCTTCGGCGAGCCATCTTGCGGGGAGTTCGGACAAAGATATTCAGACAGTGGATGCGAAGTTTCAACGGCTGCTGGCGACGGTGCATGAGAACCGGCC
>DATAVY010000213.1:0-4562 GCA_036267495.1 Edaphobacter sp. | reverse complement strand
CAGCATCTTGGAGATGAGAATGGTGCCGGGTGCGGTCATGATGACGGCGGCGAGGAGGTCGGAGGCATGGATGCCGTACGCGATGTAGGCGGCCATGATGCCGCCGGAGACGTGGGCCATGCCGGAGGTCATGATGGTCATGAGCTCGGAGTAGGTGGCTCCGTTGAGGAAGGGGCGGATGGTGAGAGGGGCTTCGGTCTGGCCCATGAAGATGCTGGCGGCGACGTTGGTCGACTCGGCTCCGGAGATGCCCATGGTCTTTTGCATGATCCAGGCGAAGGCGCGGATGACAAGTTGCATGAAGCCGATGTAATAGAGCACCGCGAAGAAGGCGGAGATGAAGATGATGGTCGGGAGAACTTTGAAGGCGAAGACGGCAAGCGTGGAGTTGTCGCCGAGGGGACCGAAGACCATGGCGGAACCGGCAACGGAGTTGGCGAGGAGCTTGTTAATACCGTTGCCGGCGGCGCTAAAGACGCGCTGGCCCACCGTCGATTTGAGGACGAGGACGGCGAAGACGAATTGGAGGCTGAGTCCCCAGGCCACGGTACGCCAGCGGATGGCGCGACGGTTGGTGGAGAAGGCGTAGGCGAGGGCGATGAAGGTGGCGAGACCGAGCAGACCGGTAAATCGTGCCAAAAGGTGCTCCTATGCAGATGCGCGAATACAGGGATGAGTGTAATGGTTGAAGGAGAATTTTGTTTGTCCGAAATTTATGGCGACCTGTTAGCTTGGCTAGGCGGCTCCCAAGACAGCCGCAGACTACAAAGAATGCAGAATCAGGAAGTGCGACTATGCCGGTGCTGACTCGAATCTTCTTTGCATGGATTATGCTGCCGATTGTTTTCGCGATGGCTGGCGCCGGCCGGGTAATGGCGCACGCCCATGAGCAGATGACTCCGGTTCTGTTGCATGTGGAAGACGGCCCCGTACCATTTGTTGGGACGGACGGCAGGATGCACCTGGTCTATGAACTCTGGATGACGAACTTTTCGAGCGGCGACACGAAAGTCGAGAAGATCGAGGTGCTGGCCGATGGCAAGGTGATCGCAAGTCTGGATGCTGCGGCCGTCGCGCAACGCCTGCAGCCCGATGGGAAGCGGAATGCGGTCGATAAACTCGGGGCGAGTGAACAGGCGTTGCTATTTCTTCATGTGATCCTGCCGCCGGGAGCCGCAGCGCCGCAGCGGTTGTCGCACCGGGTGTCGATCCATGCGGAGGCTGCGCCTCCAGGGCAGCAGGAGATCACCGAGAACGGAGGCGATACGAAGGTGAATCACCAGGCTGTCGCATTGATCGCGCCGCCCCTTCGCGGTGAGGGTTATATCTCTGCGGACTCATGCTGCGACGCAACCCGGCACACCAGGGCAGCAATACCCATCAATGGGCGTGTATGGATCGCTCAGCGCTATGCCGTGGATTGGGAACAGATAGACGGGCAGGGACGCATCTACGACGGCGCCCGGGAAAAACTAGAAAGCTATACGATCTTCGGCAAGCCCGTGCTTGCTGTGACGGATGGACTGGTGATCGCGGTGATCGATGGGTTGCCGGAGCAGACGCCGGGTAAATATCCCGCCAATATTCCATTGGATGAGGCGGATGGAAACTCCGTGATTCTCGATCTGGGGCAACAGCGCTATGCGATGTACGCGCATATGAAGACGGGCAGCGTCAAGGTTCACAGAGGCGAGCAGGTCAAGGTTGGCCAGGTGATCGGGCTCGTTGGAAATACTGGCAACTCAGTTGCGCCGCATCTGCACTTTCAGGTGACTGGCGGTCCCTCATCGCTTGCGTCGAACGGGCTGCCTTACGAGATTCGCAGTTTTGATGTTGCAGGCAAAACGCCGGGAACCCAGGCCTTCGATGAGGCGGAAGAGAAGGGAACGCCACTCGCTGTAACGCCGATGAAGCCTGCGCGAGAGGTGACGGGAGCGTTTCCACTCGATCAACTGATCGTATCGTTTGCGGCGCGATAAGGTTCGGCGAATTGAAGAGGAAAGCCGAACTCTATATCCGAAATCTGAAGAGCTTCAGCATTTGAAATCCTTAGGTTTTTCCCGGATTTGGAAGGTGGGGAAGGTGGTAAATTAGCTCGATGCGAACAATTCAGAATGTTAGAAAAGGTGCGCGATGAGTCAGGTGCGATTGCTGGTTGGCACGCGCAAGGGCGCGTTTGTGCTGACGTCGGATGGAAAGCGCGAGAAGTGGGATGTGAGCGGACCACACTTTGCGGGCTGGGAGATTTATCACTTGAAGGGATCGCCGCTGAACCCGGCCCGGCTGTATGCGTCGCAGTCCAGCGGCTGGTTCGGACAGGTGATTCAGCGCTCGAACGATGGCGGCAAGACGTGGGAGCCGGTGGGAAACAAATTCGCGTATGACGGCGTGCCGGGAACGCATCAGTGGTACGACGGCACCGCGCATCCGTGGGAGTTCAAGCGGGTCTGGCACCTGGAGCCTTCGCTGGTCAATGCGGAGGAGGTCTATGCGGGGGTGGAGGATGCGGCCCTGTTCCGATCCGGAGATGGAGGTCAGAACTGGGAGGAGCTCTCGGGATTGCGAAAACATGGTTCGGGGCCTCACTGGCAGCCGGGCGCTGGAGGAATGTGTCTCCATACGATCATCCTCGACCCCAGCGATCGTGACCGGATCTATATCGCAATCTCGGCAGCCGGAGCCTTCCGAACCGACGATGGAGGCAAGACATGGCTGCCGATCAATAAGGGGCTGCGGTCGCAGTTTATTCCCGATCAGGATGCGGAGGTAGGGCACTGCGTGCATCACATCGCGATGCATCCTTCGCGACCCGGGACGCTGTTCATGCAGAAGCACTGGGACGTGATGCGCAGCGACAATGCGGGCGATTTGTGGACGGAGGTGAGCGGGAATCTGCCCACCGACTTTGGGTTCGTGATCGACGTGCATGCGCATGAGCCGGAGACGATTTTTGTCGTGCCGATCAAGAGCGACTCGGAGCATTTTCCGCTGGATGGGAAGCTGCGAGTGTATCGGAGCAAGTCGGGCGGAAATGAGTGGGAGGCGCTGACGAAGGGGCTGCCGCAGAAGGATTGCTATGTGAATGTTCTCCGCGATGCGATGGCTGTGGATCAGCTCGATTCGTGCGGGGTGTACTTCGGGACGACGGGTGGGCAGGTGTACGGGTCCTCCGACGCGGGAGATAGCTGGAAGCCGATTGTGCATGATCTTCCGGCGGTGTTATCGGTTGAGGTTCAGACGCTCGCATGATCCGCGTGGAGCTGCCGGCGCATCTACGGACTCTGGCGAATGTGAAGAGTGAGGTGACGCTCGCGGTGGCGGCCCCAGTGACGCTGCGTACGGTGCTTAATGCGCTGGAGGCTGCGTATCCGATGCTGGAGGGGACGATTCGCGATCATACGACGAAGGAACGCAGGGCATTTCTACGGTTCTTTGCTTGCGAGGAGGACCTGTCGCATGAGTTGCCGGATGCTTTGCTGCCGGAGGCGGTGGCGATGGGGAAGGAACCTCTGCTGGTGATTGGGGCGGTGGCGGGTGGCTACAACTGATTTTTCCTGGTGATGACTTCGCGGATAAGCGGTTGAAGTTTGGGTGGGGTTGTAGAAATCTGTAAGGTTTCGCGGAGCATGCCTTCGGGTTCCTCGAGGAGTGCGGGGTCTTCGGCGAAGAGGGTGACGAGGGGTTGATTGGCTTCGAGTTTATCGCCTAGTTTGGCGTGCATCTCGATGCCGGCGTGAGCGGAGACAGGATCACCAGGTTTTGCGCGACCAGCTCCAAGACGTTGCACGACCCACCCTACCTGTTTGCAGTCCATCGTGGCGAGATAACCTGAGCTTGGAGCGGTGAGAGTTCGGGTGGCAGTGGGTTTGTGAGTTGCGGCGGGATCTTCAAAGACAGCGGTGTCGCCGCCCTGGGCTGCGATGATGCGGAGCCAGGCTTTATAGGCTTCGCCTGACTGAAGAATTTTGTCGGAAAGCTTCGCGCCCGCTTCGGGCGTGGCAGCGTGGCCCGCGAGGTGGAGCATCCAGCCGGAGAGGATGTTCGAGAGCTCGATGAGGTCGCGGGACATCGGGTGACGCGTGCCGCGCATGATGTCGACGCACTCCCATACCTCGACCCAGTTGCCGGAGAAACGGCCGAGAGGCTCGTCCATGGTGGTGAGGAGTGCGACGGTGCGTGTGCCGGAGGCTTCGCCAGTCTCGACCATAAGCTCCGCGAGAAATTTGGATTTCTCATATGTCGGCATGAAGGCGCCGCTGCCGACTTTGACATCAAGAACAAGGGCGCTCAGATCTTCGGCAAGTTTCTTGCTCATGATGCTGGCCGTGATGAGGAAGGGCGATTCGACAGTACCGGTGTGATCTCTCAATGCATACAGGATGCGGTCGGCGGGGACGATCGTTGGCGTCTGGCCGATGAGAGCGGCGCCGCATTGCTTGAGAACGTCGCGCATCTCCGGGAAAGAGAGTTGGGTGTTGAAACCTGGGATGGTCTCGAGCTTGTCTAACGTTCCACCCGTATGACCGAGGCTGCGCCCGCTGATCATGGGCACGACGATTCCC
>DATAVY010000212.1:0-23041 GCA_036267495.1 Edaphobacter sp. | reverse complement strand
GGTGCGGGTGCCTTCGGGAAGAGCGAATAAGGTGGTGACGATCTCGTCTACAGTGTCGTGTTTGACGATGCCGCCGCAGTGCAGGCAGGTGACGGTGCCGCAGCGGGCGTAGAGCAGGCGGAGATAGTCGTAGATTTCGGTGGCAGTGGCGACGGTGGAGCGGGGATTGCGAGTCTGGTTTTTTTGTTTGATGGCGATGGCGGGGGCGAGGCCGTCCATGTGGTCGACATCGGGCTTTTCGATGCGCTCGAGAAACTGGCGGGCGTAGGCGGAGAGCGATTCGACGTAACGGCGCTGGCCTTCGGCGTAGACGGTATCGAAGGCGAGCGAAGATTTGCCCGAGCCTGAGACACCGCTGACGACGGTGAGGGCGTTGTGCGGGATGTCGACGTCAATGCCCTTGAGGTTGTGGGTCCGGGCTCCGCGGATGGTGATCTGATCCTTCATGCCAAACTTCTATTTTCTCGCATTGTGCGGGGAAGCGCTAATTAATGGAGCACGACGCGGCAAGGATGGGTGTTGGAGTTGATGAAAGGGGCCTCCAGTGTCATTCTCAAAAGATGAAGCGAAGAATGTGGTTACGGGCAGTTGCGGGATTGGCAGTGGTTTGCGGGATGGCGGCCGTGGCGCAGGAGAAGGGGTATTGGCGTGCGGAGAACTCGACTGCGAAGTCCATCACCGGGGATGTGGCTCTTTCCGATGAGAAGATGTCGATAAATTTTGTGAGCTTTACTGTCGCTCGCATACGCGGTCTGGAGAAAGATGAGGCAAGCGCTCTTTTCGATGGAGACGCAGGCGCGGCGGGAAGCGGCAGTTTGTATCGGCTGAGCATTCCGGCTTCGCGGACGTTTTTGCGGAAGAACACGCTGTGCGGGTCGGAGGATACGCAGTGGATGGTGACTTATGTGTCGGGGCGAGCGCTGCAGCTGGTGTTTTTTTCGGGGCAAAAGCCGCCGGTGTTTGCTGCGGATGCGATCGCGAATTCTACGGATCTTTGCGGAAGGTTTGGCTATGTGAGATGAATTTGCTACAAGGTGGTTCGTGCGCAACTTTTTATTTCTGGTGAGCGGGGATCTTGCGAACCCGTCGGAGCAATCGAGGCTAAGGGAAGAGACGTTTCCAGTCCTGCGAACCATGAAGAACACGCAGGATAAGAATGCTGGAGACGGAGACGCTGTAAATGAGGAGCCATCTTCCAAATGGGAGGGTGAGCGGAAAGCGCCGGACTTCGGAGAGTCGTGGAGAATGAATTGCGCATGCTGTTCCGGCGCCGGGAAACTGCTGTAGCATTGCTGCGGTGTCCCTGACGGAATCGAGAAATCTGTCAGCGACCGCGGGGCTGGCGTCTCGGCAAAGAAGATTCCAGCGGCGGTCAATCTCGCGGAGCGCTGCGGGAGAGAAGAGATTGCCTGAGTTTACGATGCGAACTTGGCCTTTCGATGAAGGTCGCGGCGGAACTCTTCCCATTTCTCAGGGGTCATGGAGATGGGTTCACCAGAGTCGAGACCTTCCAGACAGAGACGCTCAAATTCTGCCCTTGCACCTTCGACATCACCGGAAGCAAGGAGAGCATCGACCGTATGACCCGGCAGACGGCTCTCCTCCGGCAACTCAAGTTTTCCGTCGGTGGAGTAGATGACGCGCCGTTTTTCGTTCGCCATGTGAACGTTCCTGCGTTTAAGGATGAACTGCGGGGGCTGATTGCGCAAGAGCATTATTCAGCTGATTGCGGGCGGAAGATTTCGATAAAGAGCAAGCAGGCTCCGATGACGATGCAGGAGTCGGCTACGTTGAAGTCGGGCCAGTGGTAGTGGACGATGTGGACTTCGAGGAAGTCGACGACGTAGTGGTAGACGACGCGGTCATAGAGGTTGCCGAATGCTCCGCCGAGGATGAGGGCGAGGGCGACTGAGGTGACGGTGAGGTAGCGGCCTACGCGCCAGAGCATGCCGAAGAGAATGATGACGGCGATGACGGAGAAGGCGATGAGGACGTTGCGGACGGTGACGGGTGACGCGTTTTCGGCGAACATGCTGAAGGCCGCGCCGGTGTTGTGGACATCGGAGATGCGGAAGATGCCGGGGATGACGGTGTGGGCCTGGCCGTTAGGGAGTTGGATGGAGACGATGTGCTTGGTGATGCGATCGAGGATGACGACGAGGACCGAGATGGCGAATATGAGGCCACGCTTGTCTTTTGGGGTTGCTTCGACTGGGGATGATGCGGTTTCGTAGGTTGCGGACATCAGGCTTGCGGCTCCGTGGTGCTGGCGGGTACGTTGTAGGGTGGGAAGTTGATGGCGTGGAGCGCGTCGGCGCAACGAAGACAGACGGTGGGGTAGTCAGGTTGCTGACTTACATCTTCGGTGAAGCGCCAGCAGCGTTCGCACTTGGATCCCTTTGCGGGTTTGGCCTGCACGTAGAAGGCGCCCTTTTCTACGTTGCCTTCGGTGACGACGGCGTCGGCGAGATGCACCTGGGCTACGCCTAAAAGTTCGGGGAGGACGTGGAGGTAGCGCTCGAAGATCGGGTTGGGGTGGCACGCGAGGGAGTTGAACCAGCCGATGGTGACCTGTACCTCGGAAGGGCGGTTGCTGATCTCTTTGGCGGTGCGTGCCTCTTCAAGGACTTTGAGGACTTCATCGCGCAGGATGAGGAGCTGTTCCCAGTCTTCTTCGATGTGCTTGACGTTGCCGGGGACGATGTCGGCGATGTCGGGGAAGAGAGCGAGGTGGACGCTGGCTTCGCGGTTCGCAGTTTTAGGGAGGAGCTGCCAGACCTCGTCGGCGGTGAAGCTGAGGATGGGGGCGATGAGGCGGGTGAGGGCTTCGGCGATGCGCCAGAGCGCGGTCTGCGCGCTGCGGCGGCCGGGATGGTTCGGGGCGAAGGTGTAGAGGCGGTCTTTAAGGACATCCAGATAAAGTGCCGAAAGATCGGTGTTCACGTACTCGTTGAGAGCTTGATAGGCGCGGTGGAATTCGAAATCTTCATAGGCTTCGCGGATGGTTGCGTCGAGCTCGGCGGTGCGGGCGAGGATGAACTGGTCTAGAGGTTCCATCGCAGAGAACGCGATGAAGTTTGTCGCCGGGTCGAAGTCGTAGAGGTTGCTGAGCAGGAAGCGTAGGGTGTTGCGCAGCTTGCGATAGTTGTCGCTGACGCGTTGCATCAGGCTTTCACTGGCGGCTACGTCTTCGCGGAAGTCGACGCTGGCGACCCAGAGACGGATGATCTCGCCGCCGAGGCGCTTGGCTACGTCGACGGGATCGACGCCGTTGCCGAGAGATTTGGAGAAGGCACGGCCTTGTTCGTCGAGGGTCCAGCCGCTGGTGGCGACCATCTTGTAGGGCGCGTGGTTGGTGACCGCGACCGAGGTCAGAAGAGAGGAGTGGAACCAGCCGCGATGCTGGTCGCCGCCTTCGGTGTAGAGATCGGCGGGGGAGTGGAGCTCGGGCTCGAGGTCGAGGACTGCGTGCCAGCTTGCGCCGGATTCGAACCAGACGTCGAGGATATCCATCTCTTTGCGAAACTCTTTGTGGCCGCAGGCGCAGGCGGTGTTCTTGGGGAGCAGGGCTGACGCTTCGTGGGCGTACCAGGCGTCGGCGCCCTCTTTTTTGAAGAGGTCGACGATGCTCTTGTTGATGGTCTTGTCGTTGAGAGGCTCGCCGCATTTGTCGCAGAGGAAAACGGCGATGGGAACTCCCCAGATGCGCTGGCGAGAGATGCACCAGTCGGGGCGGGTGGCGATCATGTTGGAGATGCGCTCTTCGCCCCAGGCAGGATCCCATACGACTTGCTTGATCTCGTCGAGGGCGCGCTGGCGGAAGGTGGTGGCGACGCCTTCGGGGGTGAGCATGGGAGTTTCCATGCCGATGAACCACTGCTCGGTGGCGCGGACGATGATGGGGTTGTGGCAGCGCCAGCAGTGCGGGTAGGAGTGCTCGTAGGTGGTGGCGCTTAGGAGTGCGCCTTTTTCTCTGAGGAGTTCGATGATGGGTGCGTTGGATTTGAAGACGGTGAGGTCTTCGTAGGGCTGGGCGATGTCGCCTCCGCCGAAGCGGCCGGTGTGGCGCTGGCGGCCGGCGTTGTCGACGTACTGGATCTTGGTGAGGTGGTAACGCTTGCCGGTGTCGAAGTCGTCGACGCCGTGGGCGGGTGAGGTGTGGACGGCGCCGGTGCCCTGGTCGGCGGTGACGTAGTCGGCGGTGACGCCGAGGATAGTGCGGTCGAGGAATGGGTGCTGGAAGATCGAGCCCTCAAGCGCGCTGCCAGGAAATCGCGCGATGATGTCGGTTTGGGATGCAGGCTCGCCGTTATGGGTTTCGCTCATCAGATTGCAGTTCGCGATGACGGAGGAGAGCAGAGCTTCGGCGACGATGTACGTGCCGTCAGTGGTGTCGAGAGCGACGTATTCGAGGTCCGGGTTGAAGGCGACGGCCTGCGATGCGGGGAGCGTCCAGGGTGTCGTGGTCCAGATGATGGTGGAGACCTGCTTTCCTCCGAGTGCGTCGTGAATCATCTCCGGGGGGTCGATGGTGAGTTTGTACCGAACATAAATGCTCGGCGAGGTGTGCTGTTCGTATTCGACTTCGGCTTCGGCGAGCGCGGTCTTGTCGTGGATGCACCAGTAGACGGGGCGGAGGCCTTTGTAGACGAACTTCTTCTCGAAGAAGTCGTAGAAGGTCTCGACGATGGAGGCCTCGTAACCGTTGGACATGGTGAGGTAGGGATTATCCCAGCGGCCGAAGACGCCGATGCGCTCGAACTGTGTGCGCTGGAGGTCGACGTATTTTTGCGCGTACTCGCGGCAGGCGCGGCGGACGGCGAGAGGGTCCATCTCGAGTTTTTTGCGGCCCAGCTGTTCGTCGACTTTGATCTCGATGGGGAGGCCGTGGCAGTCCCAGCCGGGGACGTAGGGCGAGTCGAAGCCGGCCATGGTTTTGGTTTTGATAACGAAGTCCTTGATGCACTTGTTGAGGGCGTGGCCGAGGTGGATGGCTCCGTTGGCGTAGGGTGGGCCGTCGTGGAGGATGTATTTAGGGGCTCCGGCGCGGGCGGCTCGGATTTGGGCATACAAATGCTGCTGTTGCCACGAGGCGAGGCGTTTGGGCTCATTGTCCGGCAGATTCGCCTTCATGGGAAAAGTCGTTTGGGGCAGATTGAGCGTGGCTTTCAACGCTTTGGGAGCGAGTTTTGAATCGTCAGGGTTTCCCTGGGGTGCGTCGGGCATTCATTCCTCATATTCCTGATAGCAGAAGTGCAGTTTGCGCCAAACCCTTATTGTAGATGGTGCGGAGGGGGATCAAAAAGGGGGCGAGTAGACATTCGCGGGGGGATGTGCGTCCAAGATAACGAGCACCGGAAGGTGAAAGTTTGTAGAATGTGTTCGTGGAGCCAGAGAGCGCTAGCCGTGATAGAAAAAAAACCGGCGAAAGACCGGGAACGTATTGACAGAAGTAGAGTCGGCGCACGATTTTTTAATGTAGATGGTAGTGGCTGATGCCGCTGCCATCGAGGCGAAGCAGCTTATGGCGAATTCATTGTTGACACCACCACCGCAGATCGATGGGGAGAAACCTGCCCCGACGCTGCGGCCGGCCGATGCGCCGAACCTGAATGAAGAGACCGATGGGTCGATGTGGTCGTCGCTGATCGCGAATCTGCGCGACGCTTTCAGCAAGTCGAAGGAAGAGCCGCTGCAGCTGGATTCGAAGCCAATCAAGAACGACCTGATCATCGAAGAAGAGGGTGTGTTCGGGTCGCTGTGGAGCAGCGTGCGGGATGTGTTCTTCCCGGTGAAGCTGCCGCCGCTGGTACTGGAGTCAAAACCGATTGCGGTGGTCGATCGGATGAAGACCAAGCAGAACCCTCTGGCGACGGGTTCTGCGGTTGCGATTTATGCGCTGATCATTCTGCTGATTGGCTGGCTGCTGCACAAGAAAGTGCAGTTTGCCGCGCCGGTGAAGACGGTGCAGGTGACTGAGCTGGCGATTCCGCCACAGGCTCCGCCGAAGGCCGATGCGATGGGCGGTGGAGGTGGACAGCGCGGGCCGACTCCAGTGACCAAGGGCACTCCGCCGAAGTTTGCTGATACGCAGATTGTTCCGCCGAAGGCTCCTCCGCTGGAGCCGCCGAAGATCAATATCGAGCCGACTATCGAGGTGCAGAAGGATGTGAAGATGGCGAGCAGCATTCCGCAGATCGGCATTGCAAGTTCGCCGCTGGTGGGAATGTCGATGGGCAATGGTTCGGGGACGGGGTTGGGATCGGGGAATGGCTCGGGGCTTGGGCCGGGTTCTGGCGGCAATACAGGTGGTGGGCCGAAGCGGATTGGCGGCGGCGTTTCTGCGCCGGTACTGATCTATTCGGTTGAGCCGGAGTTCTCGGAAGAGGCGCGCAAGGCGAAGGTCGCGGGGAATGTGCTGGTGAACCTGTGGGTCGATACGCAGGGTAATCCGAGCCACGTGCGCGTGATTCGAGGAGTTGGCATGGGTCTCGATGAGAAGGCGATGGAGGCGGTGAGGCAGTACAAGTTCAAGCCTGCGATGGAGAATGGAAAGCCGGTTCTGGTGGAGTTGAATGTTGAGGTGAACTTCCAGATCTTCTAAAGGCAGGGAGCAGGGAATAGGCAGCGCGAACCTGGGTTGCAGGAAGAGGATCCTCCAAAAAAGAGGATCCTCTTCTTATTCGTACTTGTTTGCTACACCTATTTCCCATTCCCTACACCCTGTTCTTATGCGGGTTGCAGGGTGGCGTGCGGCTGCTTGTTGGAAGGCGATGGAATCAGCCTGGTGTCGGGGGCGGATTTGAGGCTGAAGCGATCTACCTGCTGCTCGAGGGTGACCGCTGTGGTGCGAAGCGATTCGATTCCAGCGGTGGTCGTGGCCATTTCGCTAAGGTTTTCGTGGCTGAGGGAGTGGATGGCGTCGAGGCTGGCGCTGGACTGGTCGGCTGCTGCAGTCTGCTGCGAGGCGGCGATGGCGATCTGGGCGATCATGCGGTCGACGCGCTCGGCCATTCCGATGATGCGCTCGAGGGCTTCGCCGGCCTGATTGGTGGTGATGACGCCCTGTTCGACGGTGCCGGTGCCGCTCTCCATGCTCGCGATGGCGGTGCGGGTGCGGTCCTGAATGCCCTGGATCATGGTGGCGATTTCGCCGGTGGCCTGTGCGGTGGATTCGGCAAGGCGACGGACTTCGCCGGCAACGACCGCGAAGCCACGGCCCTGGTCTCCAGCACGGGCGGCTTCAATGGCGGCGTTGAGAGCGAGGAGATTGGTTTTGCGGGCGATCTCGTCGATGACGGTGACGATCTGCGAGATGCGGCGCGAGTCGTCGCCGAGCAGGCCGACCGTGGCGGAGGTGTCGCTGACGGCGGTGGCGATGGAGTGCATGCTGCCGAGAACCTGCTTGACGATGGCGCCGCCGTCGCGTGCGGTCTCGGCTGCGCTGCGTGCGGTTTCCGCGGCGGACTGGGTGTGGCGGGAGACTTCGGCGATACTTGCGGACATCTCCTGCATGGCGGTAGCTGCCTGCTGGGTCTGCTGGCTCTGCTGGTCCATGCGGCGGTGGATCTGGTCGCCGGCGGTCTGCATGGAGGCGGCGCTACCGGTGAGCGACCCGGCGGTCTGGACGACGGTGCCGATGATGCCGGCGAGGTTCGACTGCATCTGCTGCATGGCGATGGCGAGAGCGCCGATCTGGTCCTGGCTGTGGAGGTCGAGGGCTTCGCCGGTGAGGTCGCCGGCGGCGATGCAGTTGGCGCGTTCCGCTACCAGGCTGACGGCGCGGGTGATGCGGCGGGCGAGGAGGAAGGAGAGAATGCCGCCGACCAGAGCGCCGAGAATGGTGGCGAGCCACAGGGTCATCAGGGTGGAGCGGTTGGCGCGGCGGAGACGCTCGAGCTCGCCGTTGGTCTGGGACATCTGCGACTGGGCCAGGTCGGTGACGTCTTTGAACATGGACTTTTCGAGCGGCAGTATCTGGTTCTGCAAGGTGTCGTAGGCTTGCGCGGTTCCCTGCGAGGTCTTGGTTTCGTTGAGCGCTACGACTTTTTCTTCGAGCGGCTTGAGCGCGGCGAGTCCCTCTTCGAGAGCGGCGACGCGGGCGGCGTCGGGACCGAGGTCGAAGCGGGTGCTGTCCTGGCGCAGTTTCGCGAGAGAGACCTCGGCCTGCTCGAACTGTTCGCGGCGGGAGTTGCGATAGACCATCGAAGAGTTGGCGTCGATGCCGAAGAGGATGTAGGACTCGAGCGCGCGGATGGTGTCGGTGAAGTGAGAGCGGAGGTCGCGGCTGCCCATGATGAGGGGCAGGCGGTTGCTGGTGATGATGTCGGAGAGGCGGTTGGCTTCGGCGATGCGGATGTGCGCGGTGTAGGCGCTGAGAAACATCGCGACGATGAGGAAGCCGGTGCTGAGGCCGAGCTTGGATTCGAGTTTCATGATGGTCCTTGGCTGCGCGGTGATGAGGAATGGGGAGACGGCTGAAGGCTACTGGCCGTTGGTATCGAAGTTGACGTCGATCTCTGACTCGGAGGCTTCGGGGCCAGGGGCGAAGCGCCAGCGGCTGACCGCATCCTGGGCGGCCGGGGCGAGCAGTGCGTGTCCGGATTCCACTTTCGTGGCTGAGACTTTACCGTCGGGCTGGATGGTGACCAGCAGGACGACCTTGCCAGTGACGTGCATGCGACGCGCGAGCTCTGGATAGGCCGGGGTAACGCGGGAGACGATGGCGCGATGAGTGACTGCCGCGAAGGCGGCGCTTGCGCAGAGGACGAGGCCTCCGGCGAGAATTCTACGGCGCAGGGAGTGGAAGGAAATTGCCAAGGGAAGCCTCCGTATACAGAAGATGTATCGGCAGGAGGGGATGAGGCTTTAGCGGGCGAGGACGGGAGAGGCTACGTCGGCGAAGGTGAGGTGGCTGGCCGGGCTGCCGGTGCGCTGTTTCCAGTCGAGAAAGAGCTTGCCGTAGCTGTCGGTGAGGCAGGTGGCGGGATCTACGTTGAGGGTGGCCAGGGTGCGGTCGATCCAGGCGGTGGGGCCTTCGAGCTCAGCGTAGGTGCCGATGGGGGTTTCGTCGAGGACGAGGTGGGGAGTGGTGTTGGTGGCGGGGTCGAAGATGGAGTATTCGGTGCGGTACTTCTCGTAGAGGAAGGCAGGCGTGTAGCCGAGCTGGGCGAAGACCTCGGCGAGGGCTGCGGGGTCGGAGACGGTGGTCTCGGTCTCGATGCGGATCTTGTAACGGGAGGTGTCGGAGTTGGTGTCGTCGATGCGCTTGTGGGTGAGGGTGTGGATGCCGCCGTATTCGCGAAGGCGGAGGATCTGGCGTTTGGCCCGGAGGTCGCGGGCGGGTGTGTCGAAGAGGGTGTTGTGTTCGTAGGTGCGTGGAGTGACGAGGTGAAAGCCGAGATGCGGCAGGCGGGTTTGAAAGGCTTCGGGATCGGCGACGGGAAATTTCAGTTCGATTTCGGCAGCCTGCATGGGGAAAGTATACGAGCGGGGTTCGGTGTAAAACGAGGGTCTTACTTCGATTCTGGCTTCGATTTTGCGGCTTTTTCGAGGCGGTCGCGGATGGCGAGGCCGAGGCCTTCGTGAGCGGGAAGGGGGCAGAGAATGACGGTAACGTTACGGCGGTCGAGCTCGCGCAGGCCGGCGAAGAGAGTTTGGGCGAGGGCGGCGTTGTCGTCGAAGGAGTTCCAATGGAAGACTTCGACGTGGCGATGGTGGATGGTCCAGTTCTGCGGGAGCATGACGCCGGGTTTTTCTTTTTCGGCGAGGAGGTGAGTGAGGCGGTTGTTGAGTTCGGATTCGCTGGGGACGAGGATGAGGGTGGCACGGGGGGCGTAGTGGCGGATGCCGGTGCCCGGTGAGGGCAGGGATTGCGGCTCGGCGGCGGATTGCGGCTGATAGAGGGTGACGGGGCCGGCGATGGATCCGATGACGGGTTCGAGCATGGCGGCGGTGATCGCTCCGGGGCGATAGATAAGGCCGGCGGCGGGGTCGAGGACGGTGGATTCTACGCCGACCGTGGTAGGGCCTGCGTCGAGGATGGCGTCGATGCGGTGGTCGAGGTCGTCGAGGACATGTTGCGCGGTGGTGGGGCTGGTGCGGCCGAAGCGGTTGGCGCTGGGGGCGGCGATGGGAAGGCCGGCGGCTTCGATGAGAGCGAGGGCGATGGGGTGGGCGGGCATGCGGACGCCTACGAGCGCGCGTCCGGCGGTGACGCTGTCGGGGACTTGCGGCGTGCGGGGAAGGAGGAGGGTGAGTGGGCCTGGCCAGAAGGCGGCGATGAGGCGCTCGGCTTCGGGCGGGACGATGGCGACGCGGTAGAGCATGGCGCGATCGCTGACATGGACGATGACGGGGTCCCAGGAGGGGCGTTCTTTGGCGGTGAAGATCCGGGCTACGGCGTCGGCGTTGAGGGCGTTGGCTCCGAGGCCATAGACGGTTTCGGTGGGAAAGGCTACGAGGCCTCCGTTGCGGAGGATTTCGGCGGCGCGGGCGATGTCTTCGGAGGTGTTGCTCAGGCGCTCGGTGTTGCGGCTTGCGAAATCTCTCGGGTCGCACATTGGACTATCCGGCGGCCAGTTGGGCGGCGTAGGCGTCGAGGGAGAGCGAGCGGAGGAGATTGCGGCGCATTCCGCTTTGCACCTGATCGAGGCCGCGGGAGGCGTTTTCGATCCAGGCGAAGGTGAGCGCGTTGCTGAGGTGGTCGAGCTCGGGGCGGAGGTCGGTGTTGCGGAGGAGCTCGGGCGTGCCGGCGCCGAGGAGGAGGAGGTCTTCGAGGAGAAGTGAGAGAGTGCGGAGGAGGGCGGAGGTTTTTTGCTGGCCTTCGGCTCCGGCGCGGTAGGTCTCGGTCATCTTGAAGAGGGCGGTGTGGTCCGGGGCGTTTGAATCCTGGCCGCGGGCGCTTGCTGCGTTGCGGATCAGAAGGAGGGCGTCGGCGCGGGCGGCGATGTAGGTTTCGAGATCGAAGCTGAGAGCCTTGCCGGCGGCTCCCTGGGCGAGCCGGGCGATGAGGGCGCGCTGTTTTTGCGGGACGTCGGGGCGGCGATCGGCGAGGAGCATCTCGATCTCTTCTACCGGCAATGCGCCGAGGCGGACTGTGGCGCAGCGGGAGCGGATGGTGGGCAGGAGCTCGCCGGGATTTTCTGCGAGGAGGATGAGGTGGACGGTGGCGGGAGGCTCCTCGAGGACTTTGAGGAGGGAGTTGGCGGCCTCTTTCATGAAGTTGGAGGCAGTGAGGATAAAGACTTTCTTTGGAGCTTCGGCGGGCAGGTAGTGAGAGCTTTGGATGAGGGTGCGGACCTGGCCGAGTTTGATGAGGAGCTGCGGGGGGTCGGGGGGGATGATGAGGACGTCGGGATGGGGCTGGATGAGGACGCGGGTGTCTTTCTTGTCTACCTCGCGGAGCTCTTCGCGGGCGGCTACGGCTTTGGCGACCTCTTCGTCGAGACTGGTGGCGGAGGCGATGCGGGTGCAGTTGCGGCAGACGCCGCAGAAGGAGGCGAGGGACTGGCCATTGGACCAGAGATCGCGAGGCTGGCGCTCGCACTCGACTGCCATGGCGAGCATGAGGGCCAGGGTGTATTTTCCTGCCCCGTTGGGGCCGGCGAGGATGAGGGAGTGGGGGAGGCGGCCGGCGGCGATGGCGGTACGAAGCTGCTCGATGGCAGAGGAGTTGCCGAGGAAGTCGTTGAAGGTGGCGGGAAGCGTGGGCATTCTTCGGTCTCCTTTCTGGCTGGTTCGGGGGTACCCCCCTCCCCGTACTTAAGTACCCAAAGTCTCCGATTCAGGGGGGTTAAGTCTGGACTTCCGGTGTTGTGGCGCTTCGATTGCGGATTGTTTTTTTTACTTTTTTTATGATACGCGTTCCGGGTGGGGGATGAGGCTTGGGATGGCTTGAAGAGTGAGAGAACCGCAGATCCCTGCGGGATGGCAAACAAAAGGACAGGCAAGGGCAAAGGAGGTCCTCCGCCTGCGGCGAAGGACGGCAGGGCAAGACAACTGCAGATCCCTACGGGATGACAACAAAAGAACAGGCAACGGCGAAGGCAAGAGCAAAGGCAACGGCAACGGCAAAAGCAAAAGCAAAAGCAGATCCTCCGCCTGCGGCGAAGGATGACAACCAAAAAACAAAGGCGAAGGCAAAAGCAAAGGCAAGAGCAAAGGCGAAAGCAAAGGCAAAGGCGAAAGCAAAGGCAAAGGCAAAGGCAAAAGCAAAAGCAGATCCTCCGCCTGCGGCGAAGGATGACAACTAAAAAACAACGGCAAAGGAAGTAAGAAGGCGACGGCAACGGCAAAGGAAGTAAGAAGGCGGCAGGAAGGGCAAAGGCAAAGCAAGAGGCAACAGCAAGGGCAAAGGCGAAGGCCGAGGCGGAGGCGGAGGCGAGAGGGAGGGTCGGTGGGGAATTAGTAGAGCAGGACGACGATGTGGTAGGTGGTGAACTGCTGGTTGAGGGCTTCGCTGGGACAGGCTCCGACGGCGGCAGAGTTGTATTTGGTTTTGTCGAGTTGCTGAGCGACGGCGGGGGGAAGCTCGCTGATGTCGGCTCCGTCCCAACGGATGACGAGCTTCGGGTTGCCTTCCTGGCCTCGCGGCATCTCGCAGGTCTTACGCGCGTCGGCGTTGGAGGCGGCGGGCGGGAAGCCGCGGTCCTGAAGAAGTTTGGCAACCTGGCGCTCGATGGCTTCGGGGCCGAGCGCGGGGGTGTTGCGGGCGAAGTCTTCGACGGCGTAGAGGAGTCCCTGGTTTTCAGCGACGGCGATGCCGACTACGTTGAGTTTGGGATCGAGAATGTTGGCGCGGTGCGAGGCAGTGGTCATCCAGATCTCGTGGAGCGAGGCTGGAGTGTCGCCGTGGCCGGCGATGTTTTCCGAGATGGTGCCGAAGTGGGCTCCGGCGTTGGCGCCGCGAGTGACGAGATCGGGTTCGCCGGGATACTGGTGGAGGAGGTTATTGGGATTGCGAAGAACCCACTGGAGGTGGGCTTTGGCGGCGCGGGCGAGGGAATCGTCCCACTGGAGCGGGGGAAGATTGTGTGCTTCGCGCGCCTGGTTGGCGAACTGCAGGAGGGTCTGCTCGGGTGAGCCGGGGGACTGAACCTGAGACTGGGCGCGGGTGCGCGGCGCTGCGGTCGCGAGGATTGCGATGGCGAGAAGCGCGAGGAGAGATTTTGAAACTACAGATCGTGCGAGGACAGATATTGGGGTTTTGATTGTGTTGTGCATGTTTGTGAGTGAGATGCGGCTGGGCCGGTCAGGGCAGGCCGCGGTGGCTCCTCCGGTGGTTTCCGTTAGACTGATACCAAGTGTAGCCAAATCGACTTGCAGGAGAACCTCGAGTTCGGCCGGCACGGTTTTGTTTTTGGAAAGTCAAAGGATCTTATTCTATGAAGTTGCGGTTGCTCGTAAGCTGTCTTGCGTTGGCCCTGTTGAACCATGCCGCCCGTGCCCAAGATAACCCATCCCAAGTGAACCCTGCGAACGCCAGTGAGATCAAGGTGGGGCCCGGAGATGTTGGCTTGTATGTGAATCCGGTCGGCATTCATATTACGAACTCGCAGGCGGATTCGGGAACGTTCGCGTTCTTAGGCAATAACGAGACGGCGCGCACTTTTTATGGTGCCAATATCGGGGGATACGTCAACTTTTATCATGCCCCGCGATTCGATGCGGGCATCGACCTTCGCGACACGATTGTGAGCAGCAACAACGCGAAGCTCAACAGCTTTCTGGTCGGAGCGCGGTTTATTGCGAAGCCGATCGCCGATTCGTTCAAGCCTTATCTGCAACTGTCGGTGGGGGTGGGAAGCTCGAAGCCGCCGCAGAGCCCGATCCATCTGAACCGGCTGCAGTATGGGATTTTCGGCGGGCTGGATTACACGCTGGCCAAGCACGTGGACTTTCGAGCGTTTGAATTGGGCTACGGCGGGGTGACGACGATCAACAGCGGAGACTTTGGGGGGACGACAACGTTTCCTTCGTCGCGGCTGTTCAGCGTGAGTACGGGACTGGTCTTCCGGGTTCCGTAGCCTTGCTGGTTCGGCAGGGAGACGGCGCCCAATGGGCCGGCTGCCAAGAGCGTTGCCTGTGCAGATTTTTCGTGGCCATTATTTGTTCTGGGTGACGTGAACGATGGCGATCCTGGTGAGGTCGCCGTGCGGTGTGATCGAGATGGTGAGCTGATCTTTATCCCGTTCTCCCGAGGTGAACGTGGTGCCGCGGCTGGATTGAACGACGGAGGCCTGGTCACCAAGTTTTTCCTTGTAGAAGGCGACGACGTTGCCGGCGGGATCCGAGGTGGTGTAGATGGCGGTGATCACGGAGCCGGTGGCGGTCTTCATATTCATTGAGCCCGCGGACGCGGCTGCGCCGGGATAGGGGTCGGTGCCAAGTTCGGCGGTGGTCAGGTTGAGGGATTTCCCGGTGGTGACGGTGCCGTTCGGGGTGGCAAAGCTGACGCTGCCGTCGCTGTTGTGATGCGCGGACTTCGCGACTCGATAGCCGACGAAACCGATGACGCAGGCGGCGAGAATTCCGAGTGCGACAAAGACGCCGACAACAATCAGAACGACCCGCAGGCCGGAGTTGCCTGCGCGAGGCGGAGGTGGAATGTTGGCATAGGGTGGTGTGGGATAGGGCGGACGGGGCGGGATGGGAGCGCCGGCGCTCATCGCGACACCTCGCGGGTGAGCGGCGCGGAACGGGATGAATTGGGACATGTCATGAAGTTCTCCTTGAAGAGCGCGGCCGGAAGATGCGAGATCGGGAAGTGGGGCCGGATAGTCTGACTAAGCTGGATCCAGAGAGGCTCGCCGAGATGCGATAAGGCCTGGCTGCATTCCTTGTTGGCTGAAGCAACGAGGGTACTGGATGCGGGGGAACGAAGTCGATAAAAAAAGTGGGTGATTAGCGGGGAAGAAGTTGCATCAGGAGGGGGTCGCGTGGGCGGAGGGTAATCTTTGCCTGGGGAACGGGAGGGGTGGCACCGAGGTAGCGCATGCGCCAGCGGCTCGCGACGGTAGCGATCGAGAAGACGCCTTCCATCCAGGCGAAGGATTCGCCGATGCACTGGCGAGGGCCGGCTCCGAAGGGGAAGTAAGTGAATTTTGGACGGGAGGCTTTGGCTTCGGGGGTGAACCGGTCGGGGTCGAAACGGAGCGGGTCGGGAAAGTAGTGCGGGTCGCGACCCATGATGTATTGGCTGAAGAAAAAATGCGCGCCGGGAGGAATACGGTAGGGGCCGAGGGTGACGGGTTTGGTGGACATGCGTCCCATGGCCCATGCGGGCGGATAGAGACGCATGGATTCGGCGAAGACCTGCTGGGTGTAGCTGAGGCTGGGATAGTCGGCGAGGGTGGGGAGGCGATGGGTGAGGGGAGGATGTTGTGGCGATCCATCCCACGTTCCGGAATCGGGAGGGGCACCCGGTTCGAGTCCGATTCCGAGGACGGCGTCGAGCTCGGCGTGGAGTCTGGCTTCGACTTCGGGGTTCTGGCTGAGGAGGTACCAGGTCCAGGTGAGGCCGTTGGCTACGGTTTCATATCCGGCGAGAAAGATGGTGAGGACTTCGTCGCGAATCTGTTCGTCGGACATGCCGGTGTGCCGGCCGGAGGCGTCGGGCTGCTCGTCGCGGGAGGCGAGAAGCATGGAGAGCAGATCGCCTTTGTCGGGTTCTCCGCTTTGTGCGGCTTCGCGATGCTCGCGGATGAGGCGGTTGACTGTAGCGTCGAGGCGGGCTTTCGACTTTCGGAATTTGATGAGACTGGGGATGGGGAGATGGAGGAAGTCTTCGAGGCGGGGAAAGGCCACGATGAAGTTGTAGAGGCCCATGATGGTATTGACTTCGTCGTTGATGCTGCGGACATCGGCGGTGACGGCTGTATCGAACAATGTGCGGGCAACGATTTCGAGGGATAGCTGCATGCTGGCTGCGGCGATGTCGATCCGCTGGTTGGATTGCCAGGATTTTTGTAGCGCGTCGGCACAGGCGACGATCTGATCGCCGCAGGCGGCGATGCGCTGGCGATGAAAAGCGGGGGCGACGATGCGGCGCTGACGCTTGTGGAGCGGGTCTTCGGAGGTGATGAGACCTTCGCCGAGAAGCACTTTCATGCGGCGCACGGTGCGCTCTTTGACGAAGCTGGAGGATTGGTTGATGAGGATTTCGCGGATGTATTCGGGTTCGTTGATGAAGACGATAGGCGTGCCAAGAAATTTGTAGCAGGCGATGTTGCCGTAGGTCTTGAGTAGATGTTCGAAGAGGCGGATGGGGTGACCTAGTTTGACCCAGGGTTTGAAGGCGTAGAGGTGGAGAGGGTATTTGAGGCCGGGCGGCATGCGCCACTGGTTTGCAGGGAGGGTTGATTTAGTCACTGAGCTAACGATGTCCGCGCTGTTCGCTAAGAGCCGATGAGGGGTTGCTGGGCGGGTGGCGCGGTGGGGTTGGGGGTGCGGAGGATGAGCATGTTGGCGGGATCGTTGCCGAGGGGGATGCCGTTTTTTTCAAAGGCGAGGATGATGCGGCGGCGCAGCTCGCGGAGGACGATGTCGCGCTTGTTGGTGTGGACGCGGAGTTGGACGGGATAGGTGACGGCGCGGCCTTCGATCTTGTCGACGCCGAGGATGACCGGATCGGCGACAGCGATGTCCTTGAAGCCGGGGTCGTTGCGAACCTGTTCGGCAACGTCGGCGAGCAGGGCGATGACTTTGTCGGGATTGGCGCTGGCGTCGACTGAGACGTTGAGGGTGGCGACGGCGTAGTCGCGGGAGAGATTGGAGACGGTGGCGATCTGGCTGTTGGGGATGATGTAGAGGGTGCCGTCGGCGTCGCGTAGCGTGGTGCGGCGAAGGGAGAGGTCTTCGACGGTGCCTTTAAGGCCGGCGATATTGACGACCTCGCCGACGTTGTACTGGTCCTCGATGACGATGAGGACGCCGTTGAGCATGTCCTTGAAGATGCTTTGGGCTCCAAGGCCTACGGCGATGCCGAAGATACCGGCGGAGGCGAGAAGGGGCTGGTAGGGGATGCTGAGAATGTTGAGAATCTGGAGGAAGACGATGAAGCCGAAGACGGAGTAGGAGGTGGCCCGAAGGATGGCGGCCATGGTGCGGAGCTGGGAGGCACGGTGGAAGTTGTGGACCTGGTGGTCGGCGCGGCGGCGCAGGCGGTTGACGAAGAAGAGCACCAGGCGATGGAGCGCGTAGACGATCAGGAGAACGGCGAGGAATTTGGGGAGCTTGTTCTGGACGATGCGGATGATGTCGTTGTGCCAATCTCGCTCGATGATCCTGATGACGCTGTTCGGTTGATCTTGCAGGGCCATGGCCAGAAGGTGCATGATTACTTACGTCTCGCTTTCGGGATGCTATAGACCAAGAATGCGTCAGCCAGTCGTAAGATGCAATTCCTGCAAAGAGGCGAGATCGAGGTCCGCCTGCATGGGCGGGGATGGGAGAACGACGATGAGGACGCTTCGAATTGCCGTGATGGGAATGGTTTTTGTGGCGGCCTGCCCGGTAGGAGTGAGCGACGGTCAGATGTTTCCGCCGATAGGGAAACCGGGGCAGCAGCCGACGCAGCCGCAACAGATCCCTGGAATGCCGCCTAAACCGGGAACTGGGATGCCCGACGATCCGATGGGCCCGCTGGATGCAAACCGGGCGGAACGGCAGGCGAAGCTGCAGAATGACGACCGTCAGAAGCGGCTGGTGGCCGACACTGAAAAATTATTGGTGCTGGCGACGGATCTGAAGGCGCAGGTGGATAAGTCGACCAAGGATACGTTGTCGGTGGATGTGATCAAGAAGGCGGATGAGATCGAGAAGCTGGCGCGCAGCGTGAAGGAGCGGATGAAGGGATAGGGCAGGGAGTAGAGTGCGCTCTCCTGCTGGAAGATGGCATCAGGGAGCGATGCTGGGTGGTTCAGGGAATTTGAGTCAGGGCGGTGGCGGCATTGACCTGGGGGGCGGGCAGGCCGGGCGCGGGGATGGCGGAGTTTCGCATTGCGGTGACGACGGCGTCGGCGGACCAGTTGGGGTGGGCGGCTCTTAGAAGCGCGGCGACGCCGGCGGCGAGGGGGGCGGAGGCGCTGGTGCCCATGGCCTCGACATATTGCGTGTGGCCGAGATTGAAACAGCCGTAGCTGTGGTTCAGGTCGGAGGGGAGGCCGTCGACGGTGTCGGGTTTTCCGGCGCTGCAGGCTCCGCGGATCCAGCCGCTGACGGTGGCGTCGCCGCTGCCGTCGGGGTAGCTGCCGCCGGGGGCGCTGAGGGCGTTGAGGGGCGCGCCGTAGTCGCTGTAGTAGGCGAGGGTGATAGGGCCGGGGGCGCAGGCGGCTCCGGGAGTCGTGTTCTGCGCGCAGGCAGAGTTGGTGGACGCGATCAGGGCGAGGACGCCGCTGGACTGGGCGGGAAGCTCGACGTAGCGGGGATTCGAGAGATCGAAGCCGTCGTTACCGGCAGAGGCGACGAGGACGATGTTGGCTTGTTCGGCGGCGCTGGTAATGCTGTTGAAGGCGGCGAGGAGGCCGGCTCCGTCACCGGTCGAGAGGTCGGCGAGTGCGCCGATCGAGAGCGAGATAACGTCGGCGCGGTTGGCGATGGCGTCTTCGATGCCCTGCATGACCCAGCTGAGGAGGCCGCTGGCCTGGCCGGCTTCGCACTGGTCGGCGAGGTTGGCGTCGCCGGCGATGGCGGCGGGCATGCGTTGAAGAACTTTAATGTTGAGGATGGCGGCGGCGGGGGCTACGCCGATGACCTGTCCGGTGCCGGGGCCCATGGCGGCGGCGGCGAGCGAGGCGGTCCAGGTGCCGTGGCCGGTCTGATCCTGCGGGGTGCCGTCGTCGCAGGCGCTGGGAAAGGCGGACTGGTCGACCTCGGTGATGTTGAGCGCGAGATTGGGAGCGATGTCGGGATGGGTCTGGTCGACGCCGCTGTCGATGATAGCGATGCGGACGCCTTCGCCCATGGTGGTGTCCCATGGACCATGCGCGGGGCCGCCGGGGATGTTGTTGCCGTAGCCGCCGACCTGCTGGACGGCCCAGCTTTGCGGGGTGGTGTAATACGTGTCGTATGCCGGCTGCGATGGAGGAGGCGGCGGGGTTGGCGCGGTGAGGATGGGGCCGTGGGTGGGGAGCCTTCCGATGGGGGTTGGCGATTCTCCGGTTTTGTCGATACCTACCGAGGCGGGAGTGACGGAGCTTAGACGGAGGCTTTGGGCGGAGACGATGCGGTCGTGGAAGACGTAGGCGACGTTGGGTTGTGCGGCGAGACGGCGGAGGGTAGCGGCGTCGCCTTCTGAGGTGGAGGACTCGACTGCCGCGATGCCGAGGTGTTCGTTGCGGCGAGTGAGACGAGCGCCGGCGGAGGCGATGCGCGACTCGGCATCGCCGGGGATGGTTGCGTTGCGATAGAGGACGAGGTAGCGATGGGGAGCGATGCTGGTGGTGTCGATCTGCGCGTGGCCCGGTACTGCTGCTATTGCCAGAGTCAGTGCAAACGCAAAGGCATTTAATTTTGAAGAAGACTTCGAAAAGAACATGGAGGTTCCTAAAGTGAGGCAGCTATGTGTCGAGCTTCGTTTCGAGCTTCGGCACCTTGCTCCTTCTGGCAAATGTGTGGCCAATTGAGCGCGGGAGATGAACCTGAAGATTGAATCAGTTGCAGTGTTCCCGGCAGGACGATGTTTTTTCCTGCCGGAATTGAAGCCGTTGTATGGGAAAAAGATTGGCATACTGAGCAATGGTTTTCTTCTTCGGAAGCTTGCGGCTTTCGCTGAGGAGTTGATCGGCGGGGAGGGAAGTTGCGTGAGGGAGGTGGGGGTGTGCTATTACTTATTACTTTGGTTTATCCCTTTATAGGAATCGACCTGACCCGCGGCACGAAAGGTTCGCATCCGAGCATGGAACGAAGCTGGTATGGAAGGATCGATTGACCCTCTCCGATTCCGCATGCTCTAATTGCCGCCTTTGTGAAGCTAAGAGAAATTTTGTGCTCTAAGGAGACGTTTGCATGTATGCAGTGAGCTTTCTGGCTATGGCCGTACAGGAACAAACAGCGGCCATGCCTGCAGTTGCGGGAGATGACGGACGGATGTACTTGTGGGCGGCGCTGATCGTCGGATTGCTGGCTCTGGTGGCTGCGCTGATGCTGGCGCGTGCGGTAATCGCCTCGGATACGGGGACGGTGGAGATGCAGGCGATCTCCAATGCGATCCGCGAGGGAGCCGAGGCATTCTTGCGGCGGCAGTACAGGACGATCGGGGCGATTGCGGTGGTGCTTGCGCTGGTGGTGTTCTTCGGGTACAGGATGTCGCCGCGGACGGAGCCGTTTGCGTTGAAGACTGTGATCAGTTTTCTGGTGGGCGCGGTGTGCTCGGGGCTGGCGGGATATACGGGGATGTACTGCTCGATCCGGGCGAATATTCGGACGGCGTCGGCGGCGCGGACTAGTTTGAATCGCGCCTTGCAGATGGCGCTGCGCGGAGGCGCAGTGACGGGGCTGGTGGTGGTCGCGCTATCACTGCTGGGTGTGGGTTCGCTGTTCCTTTTCTTCGGCGGGCTGGAGCATCCGGAGGCGGTGCCGTACCAGTTGGTGGGATTCGGTTTTGGCGCTTCGCTCGTGGCGCTGTTCGCGCAGCTTGGCGGCGGAATCTATACCAAGGCCGCCGATGTTGGCGCGGACCTGGTGGGCAAGGTTGAGGCGGGAATTCCGGAGGACGATCCGCGGAACCCGGCGGTGATCGCAGACCTGGTGGGCGATAACGTGGGCGACTGCGCGGGGCGCGGCGCGGATATTTTTGAATCGACTGCTGCGGAGAATGTAGGTGCGATGATTCTGGGCGCGGCGCTTTTTCCGGTGTTCGGAGTCAAGGGAATTTTGTTTCCGCTGATTGTGCTGGCGATCAATCTGATTGCGAGCATCGTGGGTGTGTTCGTTGTGAGCACGAAGGAAGACGAAGACCCGATGCATGCGTTGAACAAGGGGTTCTATGTCACGTCGGCGCTGGCGCTGGCGGGATTTGCGGCTGCTGTTTATGGGATGCTGAACGGGCCGCAGGTGCAGCCGTTGTGGCTGCTGGGCTGCGGTGTGATCGGATTGATCACGTCGTTCCTGTTTGTGTGGATTACGGAGTACTACACGGAGTCGAGATACAGGCCGGTGCAGTCGATCGCGAGTGCGTCGCTGACCGGGCCGGCGACGAACATCATCAGCGGACTGGCTGTCGGGATGGAAACGCCGGCGATGCCGGTGATTGCGATCTCGGCGGCGCTGCTGCTGAGTTACTACTTTGGCGTACAGGGACTGGCGGGAGTGGCTGGAATCAGCGACTACGCGAAGGGAATTTACGGGACGGCGATTGCCACGATGGGGATGCTGAGCTGCGCGGCTTACATTCTGGCGATGGATACGTTCGGGCCGATTACAGATAATGCCGGCGGAATTATCGAGATGTCGAACCAGCCGGATGCGATTCGCGAGCGGACCGACAAGCTGGATTCGGCGGGCAATACGACCAAGGCGCTGACGAAGGGATATGCGGTCGGGTCGGCTTCTCTGGCGGCGTTCCTGTTGTTTTCGGCGTATCTCGAAGAGATCAAGGTGATCGTGACGGCGAAGGTTGCGGCGGCTGGCGGCTATATGCCGGCGGGGTGGAGCTTCACCAATATCAATCTGGCACAGGTCCCCGTGTTTGTGGGTGCGCTGCTGGGTGCTACGCTGACGTTTCTGTTCAGCTCGATGGCGATCAAGGCTGTGGGGCGGACGGCGCAGATGGTGGTGCAGGATGTCCGGAACCAGTTCAAGGAAAATCCGGGGATCATGGCGGGGACGTCGAAGCCGGACTATGGGCGCTGCGTTCACATCGTGACCGGCGCTGCGCTGAAGGAGATGGTGCTGCCGGGCGCGCTGGTGGTTGGATTGCCTGTGGTGGTTGGGTTGATCTTCCGTCACTTCAGCGCGAGCTACCAGGCGAATACGGCGATCTATGCTCCGGGGACGATCTTGCCGGTGCCGGCGATCGGCGGGGTTCCGGTGAATCTGGCTGGGGCTGAAGCTGTGGCTGGACTGCTGATGGTCGGAACGATTGCAGGCGTGTTGCTGGCGATGCTGATGAACAACGGCGGCGGCGCCTGGGACAATGCGAAGAAATTAATCGAGACGGGACAGTTCGGCGGGAAGAAGTCGGAGGCGCACAAGGCGGCGGTAGTGGGCGATACGGTGGGCGATCCGTTCAAGGATACGGCAGGGCCGAGCCTGCATGTGCTGATCAAGCTGCTGGCTACGATTACGCTGGTGCTGGCTCCGCTGTTTGTTTAGGTTGAAGGTGATTGTGAATGGGCGGCCTTGTGGTCGCCCATTTTCAGGCGTATTGGCAAAGTGAACGAAGAGTCAAAAAACTTGTTACCGGGGAGTCAGGGGTGGCGGCTTCCCGGTACAATCTTGTCTGCGGTGGGAGTGTGCCACCGGTGTTGATGCAGAGGACAGGTGCATGGCTAGACAGTCTGGAACCAGTGTGCAGGAGAGCAAAAAAACGGCGGTGAAGACGGTGGAAGATCAGCTGACGCGCGAGCAGCTGATCGAGTTCTATCGGCTGATGTATATGTCGCGGCGGACGGACGATCGCGAGATTGTTTTGAAGCGGCAGCAGAAGATCTTCTTCCAGGTTTCGTGCGCGGGGCATGAGGCGCTGCTGGTGGCGGCAGGGATGGCATTGAAGCCGGGGTATGACTGGTTTTTTCCTTACTATCGCGACCGGGCGATCTGCCTGGCGCTGGGGAATACGGTTGAGGAGCAGTTGCTGCAGGCGGTGGGAGCGGCGGACGATATTGCGAGCGGCGGACGGCAGATGCCTTCGCACTGGTCGAGCAGGAAGTTGAATATCGTGACGCCGTCCTCGTCGACCGCGACGCAGTGTTTGCAGGCGGTGGGGTGCGCGGAGGCGGGAAGGTATTTTGCGCGGCATCCTGAGGCTGCGAAGAAACATGCGGGCGACTACCGCGAATTCAAAGATGTGACGTTTCATGGCGATGAGGTGGTTTTCGTT
>DATAVY010000211.1:0-14694 GCA_036267495.1 Edaphobacter sp. | reverse complement strand
GGCCCGATCGCCAATGATGACGTGGTCCTGACGGACGATTGTGGCTTACAACATATCTTCCATCTGGAGTCGTTCTACAACCGGCATGAGGCATTGACGATTCTGACCCATAAGAATCTGGCTCCTAAGAAGATGGCCGTGTCGTCTGTAGGGGGTTTCAATTACCCATCGGCGATTGTGCGCCCGTAGATTGGCACAAATTTGTACAACTGTGAGTCCGTGGCCGCAACCGGCCTTCCAAAGCGAGCTTTGTACCAATTTTGTACCGCCGAGCCGGGAGAGGTGGCGTTTTCGGATTTCTTGTCATTGTATTTTCTGCAACTTACAGAACCATAAGGCCCGTGGAAAGAACGATCCCGTCTCTGGCCACCACTTAAAGTCATAGACTTAGTGATAATTCGTGCTCTGCTCAGATCAAGTTGCGTTCAATCTTCAATCGTGCGTCAGGTATCCCATTCCCGCCAGAACCCCGCGCATGTAAGCAAAGCTTGCGATAACCCCCGGCATCGGATCGTCGCCGTGGACCTCATACTCCAGGTCGACGAATCCCTTGTAGTTCGTCGCAATCAGAGCCTCGAAGATTGCGCGCATCGGCATGATCCCATCTCCCACCGACACCTGGCTTTCCTTGCTCGTGAAGCTGGTCAGATCCTTGGCATGCATGTTGTATAGCCGCGGTCCCACGTCGTGGATTGCTTTCACCACATCTGTGCCTGCCCGCACCGTATGTCCAATATCGATGCAGCATCCAATTCGCTGATCATATTTCTGGACAATTTTCAGCACATCCAGCGGAGAGTGCCACAACTTGTCCTCCGGCCCATGATTGTGGATCGCAATTCGGATGTCATACTCTTTCACGAATTTTTCGATGCGCGGCAGAGTCTCCGGTGCGGGATCGCCGGCAACAATGACGGAGATGCCCGCTCGCTTGCAATATTCAAACTTGGCGCGAATATCGTCATCTTCATCTTTAGGAAAGTAAATCGTCCCGGCGGCATGGAGCTTGATGCCGGCTGCCGCATAGTCCGCCAGCGCTTTTGCCTCTCCCTCCGGGTCCATCGGAAGATGGTCCTTCGCGTCCTTGACATTCAGGTCCCTGACGTTGAGCTGCTTCATGTAGCCGATCATCTGATCGCGCGTGAAGTTGCGAAAGGTATAGCTCGCCAGTCCCAGCCGGATCGGCGACGGCTTGCCACTCACCGGCGATGGCTGCGCCAACAGGGGAATAGCCCGCGACGTAACGCCGGCCGCTGCGATCAGCGCACCGGACTGCACAAAGTTGCGGCGTGAAAAAACATTCTTCATAAAAGGCCTTTGCTCGCGTAATTACAAAATCGATGGTGATCTGACAATACGAAACGTCCCGAATTAGAGATGCGGTGCCCAGCCCTTCTCATAGTCACGGCCCCACATCTTCATGGCCTGGGCATCGTTCTGAATCTTCCCGTCTGCCGTGTCGAGCTGCAGCTCGCGCTTGTTCTCCCAGGCGACGTTAGAAAGTTGCAGCATGGTCACAGCGACATTTCCTACTGCAATCGGAGCGTTCAACTTCTCTCCCTCGCGAATGCCCGCAATGAAGTTCGCGAAGTGCATATCGGTCATCGAATCGCGTCCCGTAAGGTCGGACGACGAAGTCGCCTTCCCTGTCTTGAACTCGCTCGTCTTATTCCCCTTCAGGTCGTAGACCTCGTAACCATCGCGATCGACCAGCACCGTTCCCGTCGTTCCTCCAATCGTCGACCCGCGGTCGCGGCCGTAGAACTTCATCCCGTTGCAGCACCTGCACTCCCACGAGATCATCTTGTCAGGGTAGGTGTAGCTCGTCATCAGTGTGTCGTAGAATTGCCAGTCGTCCTTGAAGTGGTACCGCCCGCCGGAGGAGGTGATCCGCTCCGGATAGTCCACCCCAAGCGCCCAGCGGCAGACATCCACTTCATGCGTGCCATTGTTCAGCGTCTCCCCGGTGCCCCAAACCCTGAACCAGTGCCAGTTATACGGCTGCACGTTGTCCTTGTAGGGTTGACGCGGAGCCGGCCCCTGCCAAAGATCCCAATCGAGCGCCGCCGGTACGGGCACTTCTTTCCCGACACCGATAGATTTCCTAACGTTGCTGTACCAGGCCTTGGCGAAGTAAGCCCTGCCGATGAGACCGTTATGAATCTTGTCCACGATCTCGATGGTGTGGGGAGACGAGCGCTGCTGCGTTCCCATCTGCACCAGCTTGCCGTACTTTTTCTGCGCCTCGACCAGCATCGCGCCTTCAGCCGGATTGTGGCTGCACGGCTTCTCGACATAGACATGCTTGCCTGCCTGCAGCCCGGCAATCGCCATCGGCGCATGCCAGTGATCCGGAGTAGCAATCGTAATCGCGTCTACATCCTTCTTCTGGAGAATATGGCGGAAGTCCTTATCCGTAGCCGGCGCCTCCCCCATCTCCTTCTCAGCCGCATCCGCAAATTTCTTGAGAATGTTGCTGTCCACATCGCAAACGTAAGCGATTCGTGCAGCGTCTTTATTTGCCTTCAGCGCGGAAAGATGCGCGTAAGCGCGCCCGTTGAGGCCGATAACCGCAAAGTTGAGGCGATCGTTCGAGCCGAGGATCTGACCGTAGCTCTTCGCCGTCGATCCGACAGCCAATCCAGCCGCTCCTACTGCAAGCGTATCGAGAAACTCACGTCGTGTGACCATTCTTCTCTCCTTCATAACAGTTCAACGCAGCACGTCAAAAGGTTCCTGAATCCAGCAGACACTTTTTCATGCCGGCCCAGCTGATCCGTGTCGAAGCCTCCGGCGTGCCAGCCCCGCGCCAGTGCGTCTCGAGACTCACAGCATCGTGATATCCAGCCGCCTTCAGAGCGCGATACTGCGCGGTCCAATCGATATAGCCCTTGTCCACCGGCGACCAGACAATCTTGCCTGAAGCATCTTTGATCGCATTTTTGCAATGGCAATGGTGGATGCGGTTCTTGGGCAAACTATCCCAGCCTCCCGGAAAGGCGTCCATCTCACCGCGCATCACTGCATTCCCGGGGTCCCAGTTAAGCGCGAAATCAGGAGATGGAATGGCCGCGAGGACTTTAGCAGCCTCACGCCCGGTAGCTGTGTTGCAGGCGAATTCATTTTCTATAACAAGAAGAAGCCCCTGTTTGCCAACTATCTCGGCAGTCGCGCGAAGCTTCTCGTTGATGGCAGCGCGGTACGGCGTCACATCCTCGAGCCGCCAGAAATCGAAGCAGCGAATCTTGTTCGTCTTGAACTGCTTCGCCAGCGAGATACTGCGCTCGACGACCTCATCCTGATGTTTGTAGGCGACCTCAGCCGCTCCGTGCATATCTCCCTTGGAGCCATACTGCGACTTGGGCGCGTCAGGCCAGTCAACCTTGAACAGCGGACTTGCAATATCGGTGACCTGCAGCTTGTATTTCGCCAGAATCTTCTGCGCCTCGGCAATTTCAGAGTCCGATGAGGTTTGAAGATTCTTACCCCACATCTCGCGCAGTTCGACCCACTGCAGCCCGAATTCGTTTGCAATTACCGAGCATGCATGATCGAAGTCCTGGGAGATTTCGTCAGAGATAACGGAGATTTTGAAAGACGATTGCGATGCAGCCATGCCAAAGAGTGGACGTGTCGCACAGGCCGCAGCTACCATCCCTGCTCCTGCAATAAAATTTCGTCTTGAAACGCCTTCCATCGTTCTCCTGTTCTTCAACTCCCACGGTGAAATTGCATTAACTTCATCACGTTCGATGCCGGTCACTGCTGTAGAAGCAGCGACCGGCGAACAAAAAAACGATAGCAGTCAGCTCTCAGAACAGAAACTTTACTGATGCCTGCAGTGTGCGGCCGCCTCCGATGCCATTGACACTCCCCTGACCGCTGCCAAGAGTACTGGAAACTTGTCCGAAACTTGCCGCCGTACAGCAGTTGTTGACCGTCGGGTTGGCAAACTGCGGGGTATTGCTCAACTGGAATGCTTCGATGCGTGTCTCAAATGAGGATTCGCGGTAAAGGTTGAAATTTTTGAATAGGGAGAAGTTGTCCTGAATGTATCCAGGGCCCCGGAACTGGTTCCTTCCGGTATTTCCAAGCCCAACATTCTGCGCTGTGCATGCAGCAGGAGCCGCCGGGCATCCGCTTGGAGTCGAAAACGCAGTTGGATCGAACCAATGGACATTCGCAGCCGTGCCGACAGCATGAGATACGTGATAAGCCCCGGTCAATTGTCCTGTTTGGGTGGTTCCATTCGTATTCAGGTTTGCCCCGCTCGTAGCGACAGTAAACGGAAGACCGGAGAGGGCTGAAATAATTCCAGAGACTCTCCACCCCCCCAGGACAACAGCGCCTACTCCTGAGTTCAGCCTATCGTGTCCCTTCCCAAAGGGAAGTTCATAGGTAAAGCTCTGCTCAAAGTTCAGAGTGCGATCGAAGTCGAGCGGTGCATAATTTCTCCGCAAGTCGCCAGCATAAAACAGGAGTCCACCATCATCGGGGCTTCCCGCAGGTCCTGTATTCGCGATGTAGCCCATCGCTTTGCCCCACGTGAAAGCAGAGGTAAATGACAGGCTGTTTGAGAAACGTTTGTTGAGTGAGGCCTGCAGCGACTGGTAGTTCGACGAAAATCCCAAAAAATATTGATTGGTAGCCGCAGTACGCCCATAGGCCGGCGTGTTCTCCGGCAGGCTAGCCGCGCCGCCGCCGAATGTCCTGGATAAATTGATGTTCTGCGCACTCGAAATATCCACACCGTGGTTGGCGACATACGCAAGCTGAAGAGAAAGATTGCCGCGGAAAGCTTGCTGCACGGCAACATTCCAGGATTCAGCGTAGGCATTCTTGAACGTCTGCGGAATATAGAAATATGCCTGATTCTTGAGGGTAGAAGTATTAACCTGAATAATTCCGTTCGATGGAATGACGATCGGAACAGGCGCCGGAAAGCCTGCCTGGAAGGTTGCCGCCGTCACGCCGTCGCCGAGGACCGCTGGAGTAAAGGGTGATGAGCCGCCTGGGTTATAGGCATTATTCGCCCGAATCGGATAGTTATAGGCGTAGTTGTTGTCGGGAAACGGCATGTAGCTGATACCGAACCCTCCACGAATAACCGTGTCGTCCGTAAGGCGGTAAGAAATTCCGGTACGAGGCGCAAAGTATCTGTAACGCGTCTGCATTCCCAGGTTGGACGGATTACCGCCGATGCCGGCAAGAACGATGTTGTGATTGATTGGGTCATAGTTGGAGAAGCCTCCCGCGCTCTTCGGCGTTGCAGGCGGATAGAACTCCCAACGAACCCCGAGGTCAAGCGTCAACTTCGGAGTGGCCTGCCACTTGTCGCTGGCAAAGGCGAAAAACCACCACTGCCTGTATGCGGGAAAGAACGTATTAAGATCCCGACCCACCTGGCTTGGCTGGTCGAAGAGAAAACTGGCGATATTGTTCGCGATATTTGTCTTCGCCGCGACGCAACTGTTTGGGCCCGTAGGACAGACGTTGCTTGAGCTTTGCACATCCTGAAAGTTAAACACGCCACGCGGACTGAAGGTCTGGTCCTGCAGCAGATCATCGCGGACGCGACGGAGGTCCCCACCAAACTTGAACGTGTGATTGCGGATGACCTTGGTCCAGGTGTTGACAAAGTCGATGTTGGACTCGCCCCGGATCCAGGGCACCGATGCGGAGTAGCCGATCATTGTGCCCGTAAATCCGCCGTTCAGGCTGATGCCGACCTGCCCGCTGGTGAATGGCTGCCCATCGATGTTGACGCCGGGAATGCCTAATGTAGTCGCATCGTTCGAACCGTAATCGCTGGGTTGCGCGTTATTGCGCAGGTGAGCGACGCCAAACCTCGCCTCCGTGAAAAACGATGGCGAAAAGATATGGTCGTAATTGGCGCCCGTGCTGTACGACGTCTGGACACCTGTTCCTTGAAAACCTCCTCCTGCCGGACCACCCAGGAACGATCCGAACGCCGGAGCCTGAAAAGTGTTGACCTTCTGATAACTGAATCGACCTGAGAGATGATTACGGTCGTTGACCGCCCAATCGACTTTGACATCAAAACTGTTGGAGCCCTTGGTAAAAGGAAGATTGGTGGTGTAGTTATTGGCCGGATTTCCCAAAGACGTGTTCGAGTTCAGGATCCCATTGGCAGCAGCAGCAGCGTCCACCATTTGAAGAATCTTGAGCGACACCTGATTGACCGCGCCGATTGGGATTTGGTTGTTCACATAGGGCGTCCGCGGCGTTGTTTTTCCGTCACCCGTCGACGGGTTGAAGATTTGCCCTACCTTGGTACCGCTGGCTGGATCAACCGCGCCGAGAGCTGCGCTCAAATCGATAAAGTTGGATGAGTTCGCAGTGTAGTAACGCGCATCTGGAATCGTAAAGGTGCTACCGATACGCTCATGGTCCGCAGTTCCAAGGTAGTCGCCAAAGAAAAACAGCTTGTCTTTGAAAATTGGCCCCCCGATGCTTCCCCCATAGTAGTTATAGGCAAGATGGCCAAGCGGCCCGCCGAAGTAAGATCGAGCATTGACCGCGCTATTCTGAATAAATTCGAAGGCCGTTCCGTGGAAGGCATTGCTGCCCGACTTGAGAGTGACATTGGTGACGGCGCCCGTCGCACGGCCGAGTTCCGCTTCAAAATTGTTCGTAGAAATGTCGACCGATGCGATGGAGTCGATCGGAGGAATGATGATCTGCAGAAGACCCGTGCGTTCGTCGTCGTCAATGCCTTCGATCTGATACAGATTGCCCATTCGAGGCAAGCCGTTTGCCTCTGTCTGCAACGAGCTTGCCGCATTGAAGAATTGAGAGTGCTGGAACGTCGCGGGGGCCATGCCAGGGACCAGGTTGAGAAGAGATTGAAAGTTGCGATTGGTGCCGATAGGAACATCGGCGAGCTGCTTCGCCTCAATTTTCATGCTGATGTCCGCACGATCTGTCTGCAGCAGGGGAGGCGCCGTTGTGACCAGGACCGTCTCCGAGACGCTGCCTGTCACCATTGCCACATCGACACGAGTCGACGAGTTGCTGAGCAGGTCGATATTCTGCTGCGTCTCCTTCTTGAACCCTTTGCCTTCGGCAGTGACGCTGTATTTGCCGGGTTCCAGATTTGGAAAAGTAAAGTTGCCGCTTTCGTTTGTCACCGACTCGTGAATCAAGCCAGTCGTCACCTCGGTTGCTGTAACCTTCGCACCGGCAACGGTTGCACCGCTGGAGTCTGTGATCGTGCCAAGCAGAGTTGCCGTCACCGCCTGACCGAAGAGTGAAGGCGAAAAGACGAGGGTGAGGGCTAGGAGCGAGACGATGCATCTAAAACGTTTTAGCGATAGCATGTGAAACCTCCAGAAGTGAATCAATTTCAGGCCCGGCGGTTCTATTGTTTGAAGAGCGAACGAACCCTATCAGGGTCGGTTCTCAATAGTCAACAATTTTTAATGAAATCTCCCTGGTGGTTCTCTTCGTTTGAACGAGACAGACCGCACCACCGGTTCGCTCCGCCACCGGCACGGCATGCAGCCACTCTTGCAACTCATGGTTCTGAAAGAAGATGCGGCAAGTCCCGGCATCCTCTCACGCGGCTAGCGAAGTTGTCCGGACCGAAAGAGGTCGTACCGGGTTAGCCATCATGTCTCTGGAAAAGACGTTCGAGAAAAATATCAGGGATTCACGATGGAATGAAGCTCGTGAACCGTGTGAGCGATCTCGTCGTCGGAGTTGTAAAAGTGAGGCGCGATACGAATGCCCGCACCCGGACGAAAATCGACGAGAACCTCGCGGCGCCCAAGTTCAGCGGTAACTTCGCGGCCGTTGGGAACATCGAGGATCACGGTCCCGCCGCGAGCATCGGGATCACGAGGACTGCGAACCGTCAGGCCTTTCTCGTCCGCGAGAGCAATGAGACGCTGCGTCTGGCGCTGCGACTTGGCGCGAATCGCAGCCACGCCAATCTCGTTCACAATTTCGTAGCCGGAACGAGCTGAGTACATCGCCGGCACGTTAGGAGTGCCATTGAGGAACCGGCGGATGTCCGAAGCATACTCAATCGGCCCTCCGACGAAATCGAACGGCCTCGCGTGGGCGGCCCAGCCCGTAGCAGCAGGGCGAAGCTTCGTGTCGAGATCGGCGCGCACATAAAGATACCCGGCGCCAGGACCGCCAAGCAGCCACTTCACCGATCCTCCTGTGGCAAAGTCCAGGTTAAGCTTAGTCACATCGAGCGGCACAATACCGGCGGACTGATAGAGATCCGCAATGACATAGGCTCCCGCCTCATGCGCCCGCGCAGTGATAGCCGCAAGATCCTGAAGATAAGAACTGCGAAACGCGACGTGCGAGATACTCACAAGCTGCGTTCGCTCGTCGATAGCGTCGAGAATTCGCTCCAGCGGGATCGTCATGCCGTCCGGTGAAACAACGGACACGATCTCCGCACCCTGCCGCGCCAGCCCATGGTAGATATAGTCGTTCGAAGGAAAGTTCAGCCCATCCGTGATTAGCTTGTTCCGCGGTCCGCTCCAGTCGAAGCAGGAAGTAACGATCGACTGGCAAACCGACACATTCTGATGCATCACAACGCGTCCCTTCGGTGCGCCGATGATGGAGCCGATGAGATCGCCGCAGGTCACTGGCATCGTCCACCAACCCTCCTCCCATGCGCGAATGCCTCGAGTGGCCCAGGTCTGGGTAAACTCTTCGAGCGCCTTCTGAACGCGGCGAGGCATTGCCCCCAGCGAATGGCTGATCATATAAGTCGTGTGCTCAAGGATAGGAAACTCCTTGCGCCACGCCAGCAGGGAGTCTTGCGAAGCCGCTGGAGAATCGCGGGTTGCAGTCGAGATGGTCATGAGGGTTGTGTCTCCTCGAAGACGGATACTGCAATAGCGGGAGTTCGAGATCGGCGCACCGCGTAGATCACAGTAAGCACCATCAGAAATGGAATGCCGTACAACAACGTCGGCCGGAAGTCGCGTGTGAACAGCGTGGTAATGAGTGCGGCAGACATCAACAAGGCGCCGAGAAGGCTTGTGTAGGGATAACCCCACATCCGGAAAGCCAGATTCGCCTTCGCATGATGGCGGCGAAATCGAAGATGCGTCACAAAGATCATCAGCCACGTAAACATTGGCCCAAACATTGAAATTGCAACCATCAGGAGAAACGAGCGGTCGTGGTAGCGAGCATTCAGGATAACCGCGAGTCCGATGCCGAGCGTCGATACAAGCAGCGCGCCAAGGGGAACCCCGTTCCGCGTAATCGTCCCTAGACGGCGAGGCGCGAACCCGGCGCGAGAGAGCGAAAACAGCATTCTCGTTGTGATATAGAGCTGGCTATTCATCGCTGAAAGTGCAGCGATGAGGATGACGAAGTTGACGACACCAGCCGCACCCGCAATATGCGTGCGAATCATGACCGTAACGAAGGGTGACTGGCTGACCCCGGCGGCCATCACATTCCATGGCACGATCGCGAGCACAATCGCGAGTGTAAGCAGATAGAACACCACCAGTCGGAACATCGTAGCGCGGAATGCCTGGGTAATGGCTCGCTGCGGATCTTTCGCCTCTCCTGCGGCCACGGCGATCATCTCTATCGAAAAATAACTGAAGAGCGAGACCAGCACGGCAACCCACATACCCCGAAGGCCCTTCGGAAAGAATCCGCCGAATGCCGTGTAATTGGAGAATCCAATAGGAGCGCCACGATTAGCCGCGACTACGTGAGACGAAGAAAAAATGACCCATGCTCCAAGAATAAGAAAAACGACAATAGCCAGAATCTTCAACGCAGAAAAACTATATTCGACCGCGCCGAAGAACTTCACATTGAAGGCATTCACCAGTACCAGCGCAAGCGTAAAGCCGAAAATCCACAACCAGCCGAGACTCGAGGGAAACCAGAAACGCATGTAGACCGTCACGGCAGTAATCTCTGTGCCAAGCGCGAAGACGACCCCTGCCCAGTAGGCGAAGCGCACAAGGAAACCGGCCAGTGGCGAGAGATAAAACTCCGCCCACGCACCGAAAGATCCGGAGGTCGGATGCGCAATCGTCATCTCCGCCATGCATCCCATCACCAGAAGCGTGATAAGCGCGCCGATGGAATAACTGAGCAGCACAGCAGGACCGGCAAATCCAATCGCAAAACCTGAGCCAAGAAAAAGACCCGTGCCGATGGCGCCTCCAATGGCAATCATGGAGAGCTGTCTGGCGGAAAGGTTCCGGTGCAAGCCCTTCTCACGCTCCGTAATCGCATCGAAGCCAGAGGGCTGAGAGGTTTTCATGCAGCAACTGTAATGGAGTGGAGACACGGCCGACAACATCTCGACAATACCCCTGCAAATTCAAATCCAACGCCGTGCCGCGACTGCGCAAAAACTACTATGGAGAGCGCACAGGATTGTTGTACGTTGGTTGCATGAAAACACCCCCTTCTCGCTTCGAAGTCCACGGAATCTCCTTGCGCGCCCTCTGGTCGATCGCCTGTCTGCTCTGCGTCTTCTTCGCTCTGACCTCAACATGCGTTTTATTCGCGCAAGGGAACACGCCGAAACAGGCCAACGACGAGGAATACACAAAGAAGATCAAGGAATACTTGTCCGACCCGCGATTTACCACGGAGCTGGTCGATCATCTGCCCGCGTCGTCCAAAGTTCCCACCCCGCTGAAGTTTCTTGGAACGATGCCGGGGCAGCCGGGCGAGCTCTACTACAACGCCGACATCAACCGCTACTACGAGGAGCTGGCCAAAGACTCGCCCCGCGCAAAGTTCTGGAAGCTTGGCATAAAGTCCGAAGAAGGCCGCGACATGGTCGTCCTCGCCATCGGCAGCGAAGAGTCGATCAAGAACCTCGAAAGATACAAAGCCGATCTTGCAGCGCTCACCGACCCGCGCAAGACAACCGAAGAGCAGGCGCAAAAGCTCATCCACACCAGCAAACCCATCTACTGGATCACCAGCGGCATTCATTCGCCTGAGACCGGCGGGCCGCAGATGCTGGTCGAGCTCGCCTATCGCCTTATCGTCGAAGAAACCCCGTTCATCCAGGAGATTCGCAACAACGCTATCGTGTTCATCACGCCCGTCGTTGAGACCGATGGCCGCGACAAAGAAGTAGACACCTACTACTACGGCAAACAGACCAAGAAACCGCGCCCGCCTCTGATGTACTGGGGAAAGTATGTCGCGCACGACAACAATCGCGACGGCATGGGCCAATTCCTTCACCTGACGCAAAACATCACCGCCGGCGTTCTCGAATGGCACCCAACCATACTCCACGATCTGCATGAGGCGCAGTCGTATCTCTACGTCTCCACCGGCACCGGACCTTACAATCCCGCGCTCGACCCCATCGCTGTCGACGAATGGTGGATGCTCGGCGAAACCGAAATCATGGAGATGGCTAAGCGAGGCGTCCCCGGTGTATGGACCTACGGCTTCTATGACGGATGGGTGCCGAACTATCTCTTCTGGATCGCCGAAACCCACAACTCCTTCGGGCGATTTTACGAAGTCCAATCCTACGGCCCCGACGTGACGGAAAAACTTCAGCTCCCCGCAACTACGACTAGCCGTGAGTGGTACCGGCCCAACCCGCCTCTTCCCACCGTCAAATGGGGGCCAAGAAACAACACCAATATCCAGGAGTCGGCAATCCTTCTCGCGCTTAATAAAGTTGCGAAAGAAAAAGATCTCTATCTGGAAAACTACTGGATGAAAAATAAGCGGTCGGTACAAAAAGGAAAAGACGGCCCAACCTACGGATGGGTGATCCCCGTTCAGCAACTGCATCGCGTCAATGCAGCCGAGATGGTCAACGACCTCCGCCACCAGGGAGTCGAAGTCGAAACCGCCGCCAGAGACAGCGCCTCCGGCAATCTCAAAATTGCAACCGGCGACTACATCATCCGCGCCGACCAGCCCTATCGCACTCTCGTGGACATGTACTTCAGCCTGCAAAACTATCCCGTCGCCAATCCGCTCCCCTACGACGACACTGGCTGGACCATGCCGTTGATGCGCAATGTCACAGTGAAGAAGATGACAGACAAAACCCTTCTCGACCAGCCAACGACCACGATCGGCAAGGATGTTGAAGTGCCCGGCATTATCCAGGGAACAGGCGACGTTCTAGTCGTCGAAAACACCACCGATAACGTGCTCGCCACCTTCCGCTTCAAAAATCCCGCTACAAAGATGGAGGCGGCGGAAGAAGACTTCGACGTCGACGGTCATCATCTGCGCGCGGGCGCATTCGTCATTCGCAATAGTAGCAATGCAAAGATTCGCGCCTCCATTCAGGAGCTCGGACTCACCGCTTACGCTACATCGTCGCCCACGGTGAAGACTCATCCTCTGACCATCCCGCGCATCGGCTACGTTCACTCCTGGCAGAGAACGCAGGACGAAGGCTGGGTGCGCGCTGCGCTAGACCACTATGGAATTCCCTACACCTACTTCGCAGACCAGAAACTCCGCGAAGGAGATCTTCGCTCCAAATACGACGTAATCGTCTTTCCCAGCATCGGCGGCAGCTCCGTCTCGCAGGTGAACGGAATCCCAAAGACCGGCCCGGACGCCATCCCGTACAAAAAAACCAAGCTCACTCCAAATCTCGGTGTCGAGGATTCGAGCGATGACATCCGCGGCGGAATGGGAATCGAAGGACTCGCAGAGCTGGTGAAGTTCGTTGAAGCCGGCGGCACCCTCATCACCGAAGGATCGACCACAACCATCCTGCCCGACTACGGCATCACAACCCGCGTCACCGTAGAGCATCCCGGAACTCTGTACGCGAAGGGCGCTTTGATGCGCGGAATCATCGCCGACAAGAAAAGCCCCATCGTCTATGGATACACCGGCGATCAGATGCCGGTGTACTTCAGTCAGGATCCCGTCCTGAATACTCGCGGTGGCGGCGGCTTCCGCGGCGGAGCCGCAGTTCCCGGAGTTGGCGTAGACATCACGCCGAACGCAACGCCAATCGCATTGTCCCCCTACGATTCCGACGACCGCATCGAGGAACCAAAAGGGCTTCCCTCCCAGAGCAGCGACGCAGGCGCAGCCCGCCAGGCGATACGTCAGTTCGGCGGCGCGGAAGAAGAATCCGCTCCCCCCAGGGTCGTCCTCCAATTCCCCGCGAAGGCGGACGAAATCCTCCTCTCCGGAGAACTAGCTGGCGGCCAGGCTCTCACCAATCGCGCCCTGGCGCTCGATCAGCCGCTCGGCCAGGGACACGTCGTCATGTTTGCCCTCCGGCCTTTCTGGCGCTGGCAAACCCAGGGAACCTTCGCCCTCGGCTTCAACACCATCATCAACTGGGACCACCTGGATGCAGGCAAGAAGGAGACGAAATCTCAGACTGCTTCCACCAATTAAAGCGAGCGCAGATGCTTGCTCCTTAAATCTTCTCAACCGAAAAGGCAGAGGGCCCGTCGCATGAGTGACGGGCCCTCTGTGTTGAATGAAGTAGCCAGGACAGGAATCTAGAAGAGGATTCTGCCGCCGACCTGAAGCACGCGGTTGCCGAAGCTGCCGCCCGCGATGCTACTGTTCACGTGACCAAAGAGGGTAGGACCTGAGGTCATCGTCCCGACAGGTGCCGGCAGGTTGGTCAGGTTGAAGACGTTGGTTGACTCGCCGCGCAGTTGAAACGTGAACCGCTCCTTGATGCGGAAGTCGCGGAACAGCGACGCATCAATGCTGCGGCGGCCAGGAGCGTCCAAAGTATTTTGACGGAGAGTGCCATCAGAACCGGCGGGACCGGCGCCGTTCTGCGGACAGGCAGGATTGCTGCCGGTAGCCGTTGTCACCGCAACGTTATAGAGACAGAACTGACCGATATCCACCCAGTTCCGAATCATCGCCGAGCGAGAATGCCCGTTATTGTTGACATGAGCCCTGACACCCGGCACAACATTCGGACGATCATTGGAAACGCCGTCCTGATTGATGTCGCCACCCTGGGTAATGTTGAACGGATTGCCGCTCTGCAATCGGATGATAGCGGTAATCGTCCATCCGTTGATTGCGTTCCGCGCAAGCCAGTTCTGAATGCCGTAGTTCGGCTTATAAACGAAGGACGCAGCCATGACATGCCGTTGATCGAAATCCGACCGCTGCCGATCGAGATATCGGTTGTTATTGTCCTCAGGTTCTGTGCCCGTGCTGTTGCCCGTGTTGCCCGTAGTATCGAGGTCTTCGCTCTGCAGCGACTTCGACCACACATAGAAGCCCTGGATGCTGAATCCATGCGTGACTCTCTGCTGCACCGAGACTTGAAGAGCGTTATAGTTCGCGCTCTCCGAGGATTGGATCTGCGAGATGCTCGAAAGTTGAGGATTCGCCGCGGTGATGCCCGCATAGCCAACATTGTTGAACGGACGGCGATTGTTCAGCAGAGCCGTAGTGTTCGCGTACCCGCAGTTCTGGGTGACATCCGTGCACGAAGCGCCCGACGTTCCCGCGGAAGTGAGGTTGAACACCGGGTAGTTGATATCCCACTCGATGGGCAGTTTGCGGGAAAGCGAAGCCACATAATTTGCGGTAAGCGCAAGACTGTTGGTGAACTGCTGCTGCACTCCGAAGTTGATCTGGTAAGCCTCCGGCCAGTTGAAGTGCGGATCCAGCGGAATCAGGGCCGCCGGTTTCACAACAAACTGCGGATTCTTGGAATTGTAGATGAAC
>DATAVY010000210.1:0-6556 GCA_036267495.1 Edaphobacter sp. | reverse complement strand
AACGGAATCCGCCTCCGTCGCCGCAGAATTCGCGCTATTCACCGAATAGAACGAAAAATTAAACGACACTGCATGGTAGAGCGAAGCGAATGGTATCCCGCTCGTCTCTCCACCTCCACCCGTGCCGCCACCCGTTCCCGCCGCACCCTGCGGAATCGTAAAGTTCAACACTGCGGCATTCGCCGTCCCAGCATTCGTCACGCTAGCCTGCGATCCCGCCGCCCCGGTCGTCACCGTCCCCACACTTACCGTCGCCGCAGTACCTCCCGGACCCGTCGCGCCCGTCACTCCATTCAGCGCCAGCACCGCCCAGAAGGGCGGACTCACATCTGGCTCCGATCCCAGCGAACTCGTCGTCCCCAGGTACGTCGCTCCGTTGAAGGCCACCACATCGTTCGCGTGATAGGTCGTCGCCGGCAGCCACGTTCCTCGATACGTCACGCCCACCGATCCCGGAGCACCCGCAGGCCCCTGAGGCCCCGCAGCTCCCGGCGCCCCAGCAGTTCCTGCCTGCGCCAGCACCGCCCAGAACGTCGGGGTCGCATCCGGCTGCCGCCCCACATTCGCCGTTAGCGCCACATAGCTCGCTCCCCGGAAGCCCACAACCGCGCCCACCGCATACGACGTACTCAACTGCCACGCTCCCTGAAAGCTTGCTGGCGGTCCCGCTGGCCCTGAAGGTCCCGTCGCTCCCACGGCACCCGTTGCTCCCGTAGCACCCGCAGATCCCTGTGGTCCCTGCGATCCAGCCGGCCCCTGCGCAACCAGCACCGCCCACTGCGCAGGACTCGCATCAGGCGCATTTCCCAGGTTCGCGCTCACAAGCGAAACATACGTCGACCCGCCGAAACTCGCCGCATCGTGCAGCCCATAATTCGTCGTCGCAGAGTAGCTCCCCCTGAAATTCGCCACCGCAGGCCCCGGCGCACCTTGCGCTCCAGCCGGTCCCTGCGCCCCAACCGCTCCCGTAGCTCCCGTAGCTCCCGCCGGCCCGGCAACTCCCGCCGGACCCGGCGATCCGCTCAACCCGGACGGCCCCACCGGCCCCATCAATCCCTGCGGCCCCTGAATCCCCACCGCCCCCAGCGCCAGCACACCCCACTGCCCCGGACTAGCATTCGGCGTATTCCCCACATTCCCCGCCATCAGCGAGATATAGCTCGACCCCTGATACGACACAACATCGTTCAACCCATAGTTCGCCGTCGCAGCATACGTCCCCTGATAGGCCACCCCTGCGCCGCCTCCCGAGCCGCTCGCCCCTCCCTGCGCCAGCACCGCCCACTGCCCCGAAACCCCCGGCGTATTCGCCTCATTCCCGCCAGCCAGCGACACATAACTCGACCCGCCAAACGTCACCACATCGTGCAGCGCATAACTCACACCCGCCGCATACTCGCCCTGATAATTCAGCCCCGCCGCCCCTGGAGCTCCCTGCGGCCCCGCCGGCCCAGGCGCGCCCGCATCTCCCTTTGGCCCCGTCGCCCCCTGAGGTCCAACCGGCCCCTGCGGCCCAGCCACTCCACCCGACCCCGAGGACACCAGCGCCACATCCAGCACCGCCGCATGCCCCGTCAGATCATTCTCCTTGCTGTCGAACTGCACCACCGCCGCCCCCGACGTCAGCGCAACTCCATTATTCGTCGCCGGAGCGATCACCCATCCCTGCACCAGCGCCGTTACATCCACCGCCACATACGCCCCAGCCTGGCTCACCGAAACCGTCTGTGCCGCCGTCCCCAATAAAGGCAGCGTCGCAAACGTCACCGTCGACTCCCCCCACGCTCTGTTCACCGGCTGCAAACTCACCGATCCCGCCGTATCCACCCGATTGCAATACAGCCGCAGCGTCGCCCGCGAAATCTGCGCCGAAGTCGTTCCCGCCGGCAGCGTCGAAAGATCGAACTGCAGCAGCGCCGTATACCCGCCACCCACATTTAAGTTGGAAATCCCCCCGCTATTCACCCCCGGCCGCGCGCTGTTCACATGGGCATCCGCCACCAGCGTCGCCTCCACCGCAAACGCCGGCAAGGCCGCAGCCGACAACGCCGCGAACCCCAACCCTGCCAGAAATCTCCGACGAACCAGGCCCATCCAACCCCTCAAGGACGGCCCATGCGCCAGCGACAGACCAGCCCATTCTTCAACGATCCAAACTCAATAATTCACGTCGCCGTCAGTGCTGGACCAACCCTGCGAAGTTTCAATCAAAACAAAAAACGGGAGCATCCCCGTTTTAGGCTAACCATGCCCAAAACACAAGCATCTTCGGCTGCAACCTCCGTGTCATTCTCGAATCCCACGCCGTTCCCATCCTCGACATGCATCCCATATAGTGGCCACTAGAACTTCAACGGAGAGACACCCAGACGCATGACCATCCCCGCGACCCCCACTCCAAACCAGCCCGGCCACCCGCCTCTCCCGGAAAGCCTCGTCGACATCTCCCGCCTCATCACGGCCTACTACGCCCTCCACCCCGACCCATCGATTCCGGCCCAGCGCGTAGCCTTCGGAACCTCCGGTCATCGCGGCTCTGCCTTTGCCGCCAGCTTCAACGACGACCACATCGCCGCCATCACTCAGGCCATCGTCGAATACCGCGCAACTCAGCACACCACCGGCCCCATCTTCCTCGCCAAAGATACCCATGCCCTCTCCGAACCCGCCTTTGTCACCGCTCTCGAAGTCCTCGCCGCCAACGACATCGAAGTCCTCATCGACGAACACCTCGGCTACACTCCGACCCCCGTCCTCTCGCACGCCATCCTCACCCGCAACGCCAACCTGAAGCTCCACCGCTGCGACGGCATCGTCATCACCCCCTCCCACAACCCACCCGAAGACGGCGGCTTCAAATACAACCCACCCTCCGGCGGCCCGGCCGACACCACCGCCACCAAGTGGATCGAGAACCGCGCCAACGACCTCATAGCCTCTGGGCCCGACAATCCCGCTATCAAGCGCATCTCCTACACCCGCGCCCTCTCCGCCGACAAGACCTACCGCCACGACTACATCACCGCCTACGTCAACGACCTCGCCGGCGTCATCGACTTCGCCCCGTTATCCGGAACGACCCTCAAGCTCGCCGTCGACCCGCTAGGCGGAGCCGGCGTCCACTACTGGCCCCGCATCGCCGAAAAGTATCTGCCATCGTTACAAATGCTCAACCCCTACACCGACCCCACCTTCCGCTTCATGACCACCGACTGGGACGGCAAAATCCGCATGGACTGCTCCAGCCCCTACGCGATGGCCAGCATGATCGCCAACAAACAAAAATTCGACGTAGCCTTCGCCGCCGACACCGACCACGACCGCCACGGCATCGTCACCCGCACCACCGGCCTCCTCAATCCCAACCACTACCTCGCCGTCTGCATTCAGTACCTCTTCACCAACCGTCCAGACTGGTCCGAAAAAGTAGGCATAGGCAAAACCCTCGTCTCCTCCTCCATCATCGATCGCGTAGCCAAAGGCCTCTCACGCCCCATGCTCGAAGTGCCGGTGGGTTTTAAGTGGTTCGTAGCAGGACTCCTCGACGGGTCGTTAGGTTTTGTGGGAGAAGAATCCGCCGGGTCCACCTTCCTCCGCCGCAACGGCCGGGTCTGGACCACCGACAAAGACGGTCTCATCCCCGGCCTCCTAGCCGCCGAGATGACTGCCCGCACCGGCAAAGACCCCGGCCAAATCTACTCCGAGCTGACAAAAAAATACGGCAACCCCGTCTACGAGCGCATCGACGCCGCAGCCACCAAAGAACAAAAAGCCAAGCTCGCCAAACTCTCCCCCGCGCAGGTCACCGCCAAACAACTAGCTGGCGAACCCATCACCGCCATCCTCACCGAAGCCCCCGGCAACCACGCTCCCATCGGCGGCCTCAAAGTCACCACCGAAAACGGCTGGTTCGCCGCCCGCCCCTCCGGCACCGAAGACGTCTACAAGATCTACGCCGAATCCTTCCAAGGCCGCGACCACCTCAAACAAATCCAGGCCGAAGCCCGGCAGTTAGTCAACAAAGCCATTGCCTGAGCCAAGGGAGAGACTATTCGCGAAGCACATAGTCGCATTTTTCAGGACACTATGCCAACTCAAGTATGGCATAATGTCCTATGGCAATTGCAGTCAAAGCGCCCTACGCAAAGCCCCTTCTTACCACCCTCCGCCTCGACCTCGCCCGCGTCGAATCCGGTGTCCCGCTCACTACAATGTCCACCTTCGCCGAGTCCTCCGGTCTCCCTCTGAAAGATCTCTACGAAGTCGTCATCCCCGCTCGCACCCTGAAACATCGCCGCGCCCGCCGCGAGCCCCTCTCACGCGATGAGTCCGATAAGCTCGCTCGCCTCGTCCGTGTCTTCGACCGCTCCGTCGCCGTCTTTGGCGACCCGGAGCGAGCCCGCGCATGGCTCGATAAGCCCAAAAAGCGCTTCGGCAACCGAACCCCTCTCGCCATGCTGCGCACCGAAATCGGCGGACGCATGGTCGAAGAGATGCTTGGCCAGATCGATGAAGGGATGTTCGCTTAAGCCTCAAATCGCCATCATTGAAAAATCGTATCTACCCCTCAAGTATGCAGCTATGGCGTCTAAGCCGGCATGAATCTCTCAACGGCGAAGGTGGCCGCCGCTACGCAGCCCGCTGGCACAGCGCCGGCTCCCCCATCGTCTATCTCGCCGAATCCCCGCCAGGCGCCCTCATCGAAATCCTTGTTCACCTCGAACTCGATGAGTTCGAACTCCCACTCGCCTACAGGCTCCTGCGCGTTGCCGTCCCCGGCAAACTCCGCATCGCCAGACTGCGAGTCCCCCCTGGCGACGCCTGGAAGTCGAACCTGGCGCTCACTCGCGGCATCGGCGATATATGGCTCAAATCGCAACGTTCTGCGCTCGCCCGTGTACCTTCAGCCATCCTCCCCAGGACCTTCAATTACCTGCTCAATCCTCTTCACCCGAACGCAGCTCGCATCGCCATCGCCGAAGCCGGAAGCGCCACCATAGATCCGCGCTTCATCCGGTAACTTAGCCTGCCGGGTGCCCATCTCCAGCCTCTGGGACCTGGGGTTCTCCCACCGCCAAAATTTTCATTCACTGCGCCACCCGACGCTTCCCCTTCAACAAAACATCCACCGCCTCCGCCCGATCATCCCAGTAATCCAGCTTTACCCGCCCATCCGGCAGCTGGGTCACCGTCGCAGGAGCAGCACTCTCCGTGCAGTACCACCCGCTCGGCAACACCACGGCATTCCTCGGCCGCCCAAGGCTCCGGTCAAACACCAACTCATCCCCATCCAGCCGATAGCTCACCGGAGCCGTATACGTCTCCGCAATCCGCAACCGTAGCGTCTCGCCCTTCTTTACCGCCGCAGGAAACGGAATCACCACCACGCGATCCTTCGGGTCCACCGTCTCGCCCGCATTAATCTTCGAAGCAACCATCTCCGCCCCGCTCATCTCCTCGGTCTTCAGCTTCTCCCCGGTATCGAGCACGTAAGCCGAAGGATTGCTCGCCACGCTCCCCGTCCTCACCACATTCGCATACCCATTAATCCCAGGCCGCTTCTCCGTGTAGTCGTGATACAGACTGAACGCATGCGTCTCCGGTTGCTGCAAAAAATAAACGATATCCCGATCCTGGTAAGCCCGCTCCGACAACCGCTCTCGTTCCACCTCGCCCTGAAACGGCGACTCCCAACTCTTCTCCCTCATCAAAGCCCTCGGCAGCGCCGCCGCGCCCGTCTGCGCATCCTTCACCGCCCTCAACACCAGCGGAGCCTCACCCGATCCCGCATGCAGAAAACTGATCGCAATCCGTCCATCCTCCTCCGTCCGTATCTGCGACGGCACCGTCAGCCCCACCACCTCATACCCCGCCGGCAGCACTACTTTATTCCGCTTGATCCCCAGCGGCCGGTTGAACACAATCGTCTTCCCGTCGACGTAGTAGCTCTTCGCATCCTTGTACGTCTTCACAATCACCACGCGCCCCTGTCCGTTCTCCGGAACCGGCCGCGCCAGCGTCACTTTGATGTAATCCATCCCTTCATCCGCCTTCACCATCAGCGGATCTTTCTTCGCTTCCGCCCCGCTCACCACGGCAAACTCCAGCGGTTTGCCCGTCATCGCATCGAACACCGACTCATCGCTGGCAACGCTCCCTTTACGAATAGGGTTATAAAAGAATTTCGCCCCCGCCGTAGTCGCCGTCACCTCGTAATAGATCTTGAAGCTCGCCGTCTCCGGAGCCATCAACTCATACCGCGTGTATTCATCCGTCTCGGTCTGCGCTCCCGCCGCCGAAGGCAACACTACCGCATCCTTTGTCGTCTGCGCCCATCCCGCGGCGCCGGCAGAAAATGCAACACAAAGCACAACCCCACTGCAAACCATCCTCTTGATAAGCATGCCCACGAGCATACGACATGCATGCCTCAAGGAACCATCCGCCACACCCAAAGAAGCCGTCATCCTGCTGTAGAAGCCGCTACCGCAACTCCTTCCCGCTTGCATCCACCGCGGTCAAATAGCAAAATCATTGATGAAGATCTACTCCTGCC
>DATAVY010000209.1:0-5284 GCA_036267495.1 Edaphobacter sp. | reverse complement strand
CTCGCCGGCCTCACCATTCCCGTCGTCATCAGCGTCTATGCCGACCGTACCTTCAGCTTCATCACCAAGACGCCTCCGGCTCCGGTGCTTCTGCTGAAGGCCGCCGGCATCGAGAAGGGCTCCGGCACTCCGAACAAGGAGAAGAAGGGCAAGGTCACCGAGAAACAGATCATCGCCATCGCCACCCAGAAGATGCCCGACATGAATGCGAACACAGTCGAGGCTGCTGCCAAGACCATCCGCGGCACCGCGCGTTCGATGGGCATTGAAGTCGTCGGCTAGTTGCCGTTTCTTCAGTAAAAAGACAAAACACCTGGATCGCTGAGCAATTTGCGCCGCAGTCCAGGTGTTTGCGTCTTCAACTAGCCGGAATTCTCAGACGATCAGTGCGCCGCCGTCGATCACGACGATCTGCCCGGTGGTGAATCCGGACTTCATCAGGTAGAGGAAGGTTTCAGCGACGTCGCTCCCCTCGCCAACTCGCCCAACTGGCAGGCTCTTTGCCCGTTCGGCGTACATGGCCTCGCGATCCGCTTCGCTCATTCCGCTCCATAACGCAGTTTTAATGACGCCGGCGCAGACTGTGTTGACGCGAATGGGCGCCATATCGAGCGCCAACCCACGGGTCAGCGACTCCACCGCTCCGGCGAGGGCCGAGACGGCGCTCCACCCTTTCCATGGCCGCTGTGCGAGAATTCCATTGGTCAGCGTGATCGATCCGCCTTTCCGGATGTGGGGAAACGCGGCTTGCGCGGCGACGTACATCCCCCAGAATCGCACTTCGAAGAACTTCCGCGCATCGTCCGTGGTGGCCACGGTTGACGGCAGCGTGTCTCCGGCGCAATAAACCAGGTGATCGAGGCTGCCCATTGCGTCAAAAAACCTCTGCACGGTCACTTCGTCGGTTACGTCGAGACTCGCGCCTTCAGCGCCCTGCGGTAGCTCTTTTAGCGCTTTGTCCACGTTACTCTGACTGCGCGACACGACGACCACATTTGCGCCTTCTGCTGCTGCCGCCTTCGCAGTTGCCAGGCCAAATCCCGATGTTCCCCCGAGGACAACGACCTTCTTTCCTTTTAGCTTCTGGTCTTTCTGATCTTTCATTGTTAGCTCCTATCCTGCCGGCGAATCGCCTGGCTGAACATAGGATTGTGACGCCAGTTCATGCGATTCATGCATAATAAACATATAGTTCATGCGTTGGAAACAATTACGCCAAGTCGATCTGAATCTGCTGGTCGCCTTCTCGGTCTTTGCCGAGGAGCTGAGCATTACTGCGGCCGCCAAGCGCCTCTTGCTAAGCCAATCGGCAGCGAGCCGCACGCTGCAGCGATTGCAAGCGCTCTTCAACGACGACCTGCTCGTTCGCGGCGCCAGCAGATACCAGCTGACGCCGGCAGGTGCACGGCTTCAAAGCGAGCTCAACCGCCTTCTGCCTGAACTGGACAGCCTGATCGGCCGCCCCGTCTTCGACCCCGCCACCGAGCAGGTTACCTTTCGCCTGACCGGGCCGGATAACGCCTGCTCCGCACTTTGCCCGCTCCTTTGCCGGCGGGTGTTGCGATCGTCGCCGAAGATTAAGTTTCACTTTGTTCCGTGGAGCAGCAGCGCTCTCTCCGACCTGGACCGCGGACGCCTCGATCTGGTCCTCTCCAACGACGATGTGCTCGTTCCCGCGCACCTCAGGTCGCAGACTCTCTTCCGAGTGAGGTGGTACTGCATCGTCGCGCGAGACGGTAAGTGGCCATCGCGGCTCTCGCTCAAGCGTTATCTGGCCGCCGACCATATCAGCGTCGGCGTGCTCGACGACGTGCAGACGATTCCGGACAAACGCCTGGCCGCGCTTGGCCTGACCCGCAACTCCACCATTCGTCTGCCGTACTTCGGAGCAGCTCTGGAGTGTCTCCCCGAAACAAATCTGGTGCTGACGGCCACCTCCGGCATCGCGCAGATCGCGAAGAAACATCCGGGTCTGCGCGTGTTCGAAGCTCCGGAAGAGCTATCGGGTTTCGCCTTTCAAGCGATCTGGCATCCCAGGCTCGACAGCGATCCCGCCAACACATGGATACGCGAAACACTCTTCCAGCTCGCACGAGAGATCAGAACCTGAAAGAGAAGTATCGTTTCGAATGCGAGGTATTTGGAGGAAAGATTGCAAGCTGACCCCAACTGCACAATCGTCATCGTCGCGTACAAGCCAAAGCCAGGCAAGGAAGCCGAATTGTTGCAGCTCACCCGTGAGCATGTCCCTCTGCTCCGTGCCGAAGGCCTCGCAACCGACCATCCCGTCACCGCATGCCTGGCCAAGGACGGCACGGTTGTGGAGGTTTTCGAGTGGGCTCCCGGCGCGATTGAGCGCGGGCATTCCAACCCGGTAGTGCTGAAGCTCTGGGAGCGGTACGCCGCCTCCTGCGATATCGTGCCATTGGCCTCGCTGTCCGAAGTGTCCAATATGTTCGCATCCTTCATCCCTCTTGATCTCTAGCCAAAAAGTCTCTGTTGCACACCCATTGTCAAGTTACCTACGGTTTTCTTCGCGATTTTCATGTCTTCTGGCAAGACATCCATCGATCTTCCTCCCAGACCATACTTGTGGCACACGGTCCCAACGAGCTCTGCCATCTGCCTCCGGTATTTGGGCGCGGCAAAGTCCCTGGCGGCGAACCGCGCTCGATAGTCGGCCTCGAGGGCAGGGAAGTGTTCGCGGACGAAGCTCAGGTAGGTAGGGCGCGAGCACAACTTCAAAAAAAGCGGATTGGCGGAGAAGAAGCTTGCGTGGGCTGCGGCGGCGCGGCGGCCCATCTCATCGAGCATCTTCGCGTCGTCATTGAGCCCCGGCAACAGCGGCGAGCACAGGATGCCTGCGGTGATCCCGGCGTCGCGCAGCTTTCGCACCGCGGCGAAGCGCAGGTCCGGTCCCGGAGCGCGCGGCTCGATCAGGCGGGCGAGCGCAGCGTCAGGCGTGGTAATGGTGATGTGCACGATCAACCGGTTATGTCGCGCGATCTCGGTGAGCAGGTCGAGATCGCGCACGATCAGGCGCGACTTGGTAATGATTCCGATGGTGTAGCCGGAGCGGCGGGCGAAGACCTCGAGGATGGAGCGGGTGACGCGGGCGCGCCGTTCGATCGGCTGGTAGGGGTCCGTGGCCGTGCCGATGGCGATATCGGCACGCGGGTCAAACCGGCGAAGCTCCTGTTCGAGCAGCCATGCTGCGTTTTGTTTCAGGTAGATTTCGTGCTCGAAGGCGGTGGCCCAGGCCTGCGGTTCGTCGGGCGCAGTCCTGGCAGCAGGTTGCTTATGCAGTTTGGAGTCGATCGATATAGGTTGCAAAAACTCGTGCGTATAGCGGGCGAAGCAGTATTTGCAGCCGAACTCGCAACCGCGGTACGGATTGATGCTATAGGCGATCCAGCTGGTTCGACGGGAGACGCTGCGATTCAAGATACTGCGGACGTCGAGGGCTTTGAACTCGATGAGGTGGCCATCGTCCGCGTGCCTTGCTTTCGCGGCCATTCGGGCAATTCCGGTTGGCTGCTGGGAGAGGATGGGGAAGAGGGAAGCGCCGTTTAGCTTCGCCATTTGTTCGCCTCGTGAGAGATAACAGTAGGACTGCGTGGCCATTTTGTCAACTGTGGATTTAGTACACTTTGCTTATGAACTTCGCTTTAGCCGAGATGCCGCTTCCGCTTCGTTTCCGGCCGGAAACGCCGATGAGCGACGAGGACCTGATGCGCTTCTGCGCGGCGAACGATTTTCTGCGTGTCGAGCGCGATGCCAATGGAGAGATTCTCGTGATGACACCCGCAGGGAACAATACGGGCAGGAAGAACACTGCCATCATCAGCGCATTGGATGCGTGGGCAGAGCGCGATGGTCGAGGGTATGCCTTCGACTCGAATACCGGCTTTACTCTGCCCGATGGTTCGATGCGAAGCCCCGATGCGGCATGGGTTCAGGCCACTCGTTGGGATGCTCTCAGTGCGAGTGATAAAGAGCGTTTCTCGCCCCTTTGTCCGGACTTCATCGTCGAGCTCCGTTCGCCGTCAGACAATCTGGCCGAGCTCGAAACGAAGATGGAGCGATGGATTGCGAACGGCGCCCAGGTGGCATGGCTCATCGATCCGGAACGACAGGTTGTCGCTGTCTATCGTCGGGGCGAACGGCCTGAGGTGCATCATCACCCTACTTCGGTTCAGGGGAATGGTGTGGTTGCTGGGTTTGAGTTGGTGATGGATAGGATCTGGGAATGAAAACCTTCGCAGTATCGCAGGATCTGTTTCAAGCTCTTCTAAATCATTATTGGAAGGCTCGAGATTCAGACACCCCAAAGACAATCGCAATATTTCCCAAAGGCTATTGCATTGGTTACAAGAACCTGATCGATGCTGCTAAAGTCCCGTTAAGTCCGCGTGACGCGGGTGGACCTCTATGTGAAATAGCAGGATTTTGTTGGGAAAAATATGGTGTGCCTCTCCACGCCCTTGTTGTAAATGTTAAGACGGGACTTCCCGGCGGCGGTATTGACGATATGCAAAAGGGTATTGGGGTGCTCCAGGATCAAGCGAAAATCCTTTAGGGTGGGCCGAGATCGACGTTATGAAATGTATCCATGCTGAAAACTTGCCTAGAATCGCTCCTGACTTGACCACAAGTTCTTGACCTAGATTCCAATTTCCGGCATACTTACAAGAGTGTCTCAACACCCAGTTGAGGACAAGTCGAGAACCACGCCCGGAGAGAAGAACTCCAGAGGGGTGGGAGACGAGGGAAGATGGCAAGGAAGCTCTCAAAGAATCTGGTGAAGGCGCGTGCGCTGGTTGAGCCGCGCCCCTATCTGTTGGCGGACGCAGTTCCGCTTCTGCAAAAAGCGAAGTATGCGAAGTTCGACGAGACTGTCGATCTCACCATGCGTCTCGGAGTCGATCCGAAGCACGCCGACCAGATGGTTCGCGGCACGGTCGTCCTGCCACATGGTCTCGGCAAGACGAAGATTGTCGCCGTCATCGCCTCGGGCGATAAAGTCAAGGACGCTCAGGCAGCCGGAGCTGAGTTCTTCGGCGGTGAAGAGCTGGTCGAAAAGATCCAGAAAGAAAACTGGACTGCCTTCGACGCTCTGATCGCTACGCCGGACATGATGCGTTCGGTCGGGCGCCTCGGCAAGGTTCTTGGACCCAAGGGCCTGATGCCCAACCCGAAGACCGGCACCGTGACTACCGACGTCGCCTCCGCGGTCAAGGAGATCAAGGCGGGTAAGGTTGAGTTCCGCACCGACAAGACTGCG
>DATAVY010000208.1:0-5964 GCA_036267495.1 Edaphobacter sp. | reverse complement strand
TCATCGCGGCGCGGCTATATCTCCGTGCTTGAAGAAATGATCGTATCTGTGCCCTGGCAAGCAACTGCGTGTCTGCGTGCAGCGCCTGAAGAGCCTGGGAGAGGCTGTCTGCATCGCTGAAATAGATTGCGCCGTCATCCCACACTTCACGGAGCGAAGGGATGTCATGGGCAAGCACGGCGCAGCCGCAAAGCGCAGCTTCCAGAGGCGCGAGACCAAACGGCTCATAAATCGAGGAGCAAATGTAGATCGCACTCTCCGCAAAACATGAGAGCAGAGCCTCTTGCGAGAGCGCACCGAGAAATTCCGCATGCTTCAGATCTGCCGGTGCGGTCTCCTGCTCACAGCAATCATCGCCCGCAATAATCAGCGGCATCGGGGAGTCAACATGGGAGAACATGCCGATGTTCTTAGCCTCATCCCAAAGCCGGCCCGCGGTGACGGCTTGTAGTTTTCGCGGCGTTTGTGGAAGAAGCGCAATCGTGCGGCCATTGGCAATAATCTGCTGCTCTCGCGGAAGACGAAAATTTCGGCTGAGCGCGTTCATCATCCAACACGTCGGAGCAATCACAGCATCTGCCTGGTCCAGTCCTTCGCGAACCAGGTAGCGATATTGCCTCAGCCAGGATGATTCTTCCAACGGAACATTGCGGCAGGATTCAGCCCAGCTCAGCACATCGCTGTGAGCGGTTACGACCTTCGGCGCCGATACGGGAAGCGCTCCAAAGCAGAATTGATTGCAGTGCAGCAAATCTGCTTCGAACTGCTCGGCGAGGCGGAGCAGAAGCGGCGCAGCTTCACTGTAGGCGCGGTCGTTTCCCTGCATCCACTCGAGCGGCGTCTCCGTGCTTCGAAAACAGAAACACCCATCCCAGCTGCGCACCATTGCGTCGGCCCAGTGCTGCTGTTGTGTGCTCGGCAGTCGGCCAAGGCTTACCAGTGCAACCGCGCAGCCGCGCTCCAACAGGCCGGTCGCGAGCTCCTGTGTAAAAGTCCAGACTCCGCCGATGACATCCGTGGTCATCAGGATACGCATTCAAGCTCCGCAAGCGATCGGGGATTTTGCTCCTGGATATCGCTATAGCCTCTGTCGGTGAACAGGTCGAGATAGAAGGAGTGGGCCCGCTCCCAGGCCGTGTCATCAGGCTGCGCTCCGAATGTTTCGATATATTGCGGACTGCCGGGAAACGGAAACATCGGGACCGGTTCGCTGACCCAGACTCCATTCGACTTCAGCCGCTGCTGCCACGCCGCAACGAGTTCAGAATCGTCCTTCTCAGTTTTAATAAGGTTCGCCTGGACCCAGGGAATGTACTTTCGTGCGTGGAGCAGGAGATCGCCGATCCGTTCCGTCGTGAGCTTGCAGTTCTTGTTCATCTCCTCGCGGCCCTGCTCGGTGATGGATTCAACTCCGCATTCGAACGAGACACAATGAGCGCGGCCAAGCAGTTCAAGCGATTCTTCGTCCCATAGATCGATGCGGGATTGAAATCCAATCGAGACCGGCCGATTGGCGATCTCCTCAAGCAATGCGCGAACCTGCCGTCCGACCCCGAAGATCTCATCGATAAAATAGATGTAGTCCACGCCGCGCGCGATCAACTGATCGATCTCTGCAAGCACCGCCGAGAGCTCGCGCTCGCGATACTTGTTGCGGAACAAAGTCTTATTGCAAAATGTGCAGGAGTACGGACAGCCGCGGGCAAACTCCACCTCGGCGCCGAGCTTCAGATGGTCTGCGCCGTTCCCCGGAAAGATGTGATGCAGGTGATGATGGCGCTCCACAGGATAATCGGAATAGTCCAGCATTGGAACGGCCCGCATATCGGTAACGCCTAGTCCCGGCGCCGTGCGGAAGGCGCCGTGGGCATCCAGCCAGCAGCACCCGGCGATCATCTCTCGAGGAACAGAGGCCAGCTGCGGAAGTGTCTGGTCCGGCTCACCGCGCAGCACGATATCCGCGCCGGTCTTCTCCAGCGTGGCGCGGGGCGTAACCGAGCCATGGGGACCGATCACCACAACTTCGGAAGTGCGGCGCAGCGCAGCGATCCACCGCGCAGGCACCCGCAGCTCAGGCTGTGGACAGCGCCAGAAAAGATATGAAGGGGCCGTGGGAATGACAAGAAAATCTTCGCGGAATGAATCGAGACGTTCCCGCACCCGTTCGGCGTCGAGATCTTCCATGAAGGCATCGACGAGCAACACTTCGTGGCCCTCCTTGCGCAACATCTCGCGCGCAGAAAGAAGTTCCAGCGGAAAATGAGGATCGCGGCAACCGAAATACGTCGATCCATGGAAGGTCCAGCGTGGGTTGACAAGGGCAAATTTCATGCCACCTCCTGCGCTTCCAGCTCTGAATCGCCAGAGCAGGAGACCTTCGAGTTGCACTCGATAGCGTCGCGGTTTTCCCGCCAGAATGCGTGAATGTCATCGAGCAGGTCGTCGAGCGAACGTCGGGGCTTCCATCCGGTATGACCCTGAAGCTTGGAAGTATCGGAGATATAGAGTGGCTGATCGCCGGGCCGAACCTCGCTGTACTCCAGGTTCAGCATCTTCCCCGTTCTTCGTTCCATCTTGCGGAGCAGTTCCACTACCGAGATCACACGCGCCATTCCGCCGCCCATGTTGTATATCTCACCGCGACTGCGATCGATATTGGCTCGCACGGCCAGCATCGCGTCGAGAAGGTCGTGGACATGGAGGACATCCCGCACTTGATACCCATCGCCGTAGATTGTTATCGGCTCTCCGGATAAGGCGGAATAGAGAAAGTGCGCCACCCAGCCCTGATCCTCGTTGCCGAACTGCCGCGGCCCAGCGATGCACGACATCCGAAAGACCACGCTGGGCAGATCATAGATACGGGCATAATCGCGCACATATTGGTCCGCCGCTCCCTTGGAGCAGCCATAAGGAGAATGAAAATCGAGCGGCTGTTCTTCCTTAACTCCCTTGAAGTGGGGATCGCATGCGCGGTACTGCTGGCTGTGTACTTCCACCGGCAAGTTTTCGAGCGAGCCATACACCTTGTTGGTCGAAGTGAACAGGAGGAATGGGTTGCGGCCGGACGTTCGTGCAGCCTCCAGCACGTGGAACGTTCCCAGGGCATTCACTTCAAAGTCGGAGGCGGGATCATCGAGCGAGGTCGTCACGGCAACCTGTGCCGCGAAATGATAGATCTCGCTCACTCCGAGGGCCGCGGCCTTCACTGCTTCAAAATCTCGAACATCGCCCCGGATTACTTCGAGCCGGCTGCGGGCGCCCTCCTGCGAGCGAAGCCAATCGACGTTATGCAGTACGCCACGCCGCGACAAGTTATCGAAGACGCGTACATTGACTCGGGGCTCTCGCAAAAGACGCTGCGCCAGATTCGATCCGATAAAGCCAGCGCCGCCGGTAATCAATGCGGTACGATTTTCTCCGCCTGTCATCGCTTCTCTCCTTTTTATGCTGCGTGCGGCACGGCCGAGGCGAGCGTTCGCCGCCTCATCGAATCTGCTCAGGCAGTCAAGCCGTACGCGCTGAGTTCCTGCAGCATGGTGTCCGCTTTGTCCTCCGCTTCCTGATCGCTCAACCACTCCGCCAACTGCCGGAAGCCTTCTTCGTGGCTAACCTGCGGCTCGTAGCCCAGCAACGCCCGCGCCTTGCTGATGTCGGCGTAACAATGTCGTATGTCTCCTGCGCGATATTTTTGCGTGATGACCGGCTCCACATCCTGGCCCAGGGACTTCGCCAGTAGCTCCCCCACTCTGCGGATCGAGATCGGCTTTCCACATCCGATATTGATTACCTCGTTGTTGGACTCAGGACGTTCCATCGCCAGAATGTTGGCGCGAACTATGTCGTGCACGCTGACGAAGTCGCGCATCTGCTCTCCATCTTCAAAGACCAGAGGCGGCTGCTTGTTCAACATCCGGGAAGCGAAGATAGCGGCAACGCCCGTATACGGATTCGAGAGCGCCTGCCGCGTTCCGTAGATGTTGAAGAAGCGCAACGCGGTAACCGGCAAGCCATAGGTGCGTCCGTAGATGAGGCACAGCTCTTCCTGGTCTCGCTTGGACAGCGCGTACATGGAATTGATTTCGGAAGGCTTGCTCTCGCTGGTTGGAACTGGCGCAAGAACCCCGCCGCAGCTATCGCAGTGCAGATCCCATTTGCCGGATTTCAGTTGTTCCGTAGACCGAACCGGCGGAGCGGCCAGCTTGCCGCACGCGGAGCAGACATATCGTCCCTCCCCGTAAATCGACATGGACGATGCGACTACGATCTTCTCCGGCGGCTTCCTTGAATCCAGAATCGCCTGCAGCAGTTCAGCGGTTCCCTGCGTATTCACACTCATATAACGGCCGATTTCATACATCGACTGGCCGACGCCCACCGTAGCCGCGAAGTGATAGACCACATCCACGCCGGCAAGAGCTTCTTTGAGCCGGTTCGGATCGCGCACATCGCCCGTCATCAGTTCGACATCGGCAGAAAGATAGCCGGGAATCCCGGCAGGGTGGACCTGCGGAGTCAGATCATCGAGAACGCGCACCTGATGGCCGGCTTTCAAAAGCCCATCGGCAAGATGGGAGCCAACAAAACCGGCTCCTCCGGTAATGAGGATTTGCTTGCTCATGCGTTCACACTCTCTCTTCCGCAGGTTCATAGTTGAAGGAATGGGCAACTTGCGCGAAGGCGTAACGCTCCACAGCCCAATGAGCGAAATCGGCGAACTGCTGGTTGTCTTTCGGCGGACTGGTATGGTGTTCTTCGAGCCCCAGGTGCGCAGGCGTAAAGCAAAGGGTCAGAGAAACCTCGAATGGCTCGAGGGCACTCATCATCCGATCGAACCAGATCGTGGAGTCAGGCCGAAAAGAATCGGCCCAGCTGAGACCTGTCCGTACGTAGCGAACCCCGTGCTCTTTCATCCAGCGGACCGCATCGTCGAGACGAGGGTCCTCAAAGTGGAACCACTGGCAAAATCCAATCGATCCATCTTTCGGAAAGATAGACGCCGACAGCTTCGGAGTGCCGTCGTGTTGAAGCAGTCCAAGATAGTAGTGCCGGTAGTAGGAAGATCCCTCGGCCTCTTTGTGGCGGGTCTCCGCGGGCCACGTAGGCGGAAGATCATAGAGACTGTACCAATGGATGCGGTCTGTCTTTCCCTGCAAAAGTTGAAGCGTCCGTTCGAATCCGAATGCCTGCACCTCTTCCGCTCCAAAGGAAGATGCTCCCACTTCAAGCACCCACACGGGCTTCCCGCTTACCGTCGCCGCTTCTTCGAGTCGCGCGGGCCACTCATTGATGTGCCAGTGATTCCAATCGAGTGGAAAACCATGCACCCCAACCACGTCGACGAAATCCATCACTCCATAGGAATCCATCAAACGCAGAAAGTCGCAGTCGCAAGAGGAAACGCCTCCCAGCACGATTGGCAGATCGGGATTCGCGGCGCGAATCGACTTCGAAGCCAGCTTGACCATCTCCGCAAAACGCAGCCATTCCGGATCCAGCTGAAAGTTCCAGTGCGATAGGTTGTTGGGTTCGTTCCACAATACAATCGCTTCTATCAAAGCGTCCCTCGGAGCCCTGGATACGTGCATCCGCCGAAGCTTACATGGACGGTCTACTTACCTCGGAATGTACAAAGAACATTTTGGTTGCTTTGTATCTCCGCGCACTGCATGATCTCGCTTGAAAGGCGACTCCGCGACGGCGTGAAAGCCCTAGATTGCAGCAATGACAGCGTCAATCTGATTTGCCAGGCGAAGAGGCGGCATCCACTGTCAGCGAGACGACATAACATCTCGTGCGCCTTCCGTGCGGGCAGAAGTCCGTTTGATAATTTTTAAGTTTAAAAAGTTTTGCTGTTGTCAAACGGGTTCAGGAGAAGCGTAGTTCAATCTGCGGAATCTCAGGATGAAGCGCGAACCGTCCCTTCGCGGATTGCGAAATAATCTCGAACGGACCGCATATTTT
>DATAVY010000207.1:0-5776 GCA_036267495.1 Edaphobacter sp. | reverse complement strand
CATGCAAATTCCATTCGCCGCTGGTGACCTCTACTCCACCACGGGCGACCTGGGGCGCTGGGAGGAGGGTCTGTTCGGCGGCAAACTGCTGCGTCCCGATTCGCTCCAGCGACTGATCACTTCGGGCATAGGTGACTTCGGTCTCGGGGTCGTGGTTAAGCAGGAGCAGGGCGAACGCGTGATCAGCCATACGGGCGGGATCCAGGGCTTCGTGGCGGACCTCCGCTACTACCCTGACAAACGCATCGCGGTGATCGTGCTCAGCAACACGGAGTCCAAAGAGACTCTTGCGTTATCGGAGCAACTCAGTAAGGAGGCGGTCTCCGGGAGCCTTTCGTTCAGCGCACCGGCCGATGCGCTGCGCGACGAGATACTGACCGCAGATCGACAACTCTTCGACGCCTACAATAACTGCAACATCTCCCAATTCAGCCGCAGCCTCGGCTCCGATCTCGAGTTTTTCCACGACACCACAGGCCTCAAGGGTCACGACTGGAATGTGAACGCCCTCGAGAAGCGCTGTGCCGAGAGCACGAAATACCACAGGACGCTGGATGAGCAGAGCGTTCGGATCTTCCCGGTGCCCGGCTACGGAGCGCTGGAACTCGGAACGCATCGTTTCTACGAGAAGCGAGCAGACGGCTCTGAGAAGCTGGATGCCACCCCCGGCTTCGCGAACGTCTGGAAGAAGACACCGGATGGATGGAAACTCACGCGCGTTTTCAGCTACGGGCATCTCTGATCCAGGGCAAATCAATGCAGTGGTTAATGCACGGGGGGGTCTTCGAACTCCTCCTGATTGATGGTCATCATTTTTATGTCGGCGGCGGTTTCGTTTTTGAGGAGGCCTTCTTCGTAGATTCTTGACCAGCGAAGGCGAAACAAGAGGCCTTGGATGGCGATCTGGGTGTCGGCGGCGGTGGAGGCGAGGAGCTCGGCCTGGCCGGAGGTGATGGTCCAGATTTCGGTTGCTGGGTGATTTGGGTCTGGCTGGGCGAAGCGTTTGCGCATGGCGGAGATTGCATTACATCCATTCGCGACGCGATCGCGGGCGGCGCCGAGGAGCTCGTAGTTGTGCGCGAGGCGGGCCTGCATGCGCGCCTGATCGACGGGGAGGAGAGGCACGAGGCCAGCTTCTTTGGCGGTTGCCCAGACGGCTTGCGACGGCGCGAAGTAGCGGACGGCGGCAGTGCCGACGGAGCCGGGAAGACAGGGAGGAGCGGCGAGGGTTAAGCGGAGCTTTCCCGGTTGGCCGGCTGGAGTGGCTTCGCGCATGGCTTGATCGAACCAGGGCTCGAGGTCCTGCATTCTGAGGTCGCGCGCGATAATTTGCAGGTTTTGCGCGGCTTCGTTGTGCAGGTCCATCTGGAGGTGATCGCGCTGGTCGCCGTGGTGAAAGAACTCGACGGTCTGTTCAAGGCCGATGGCGATGATGAGACCGAGGACGATGGTGGCGATGTGGACGAAGAAATCGCGCCAGGTGGTGGCGGCGTGATGGGCAGGATGGACGTCGAGCATGAGCGTTCCTCGTTTGAAGAATCTGAGATTGCGGGGAGTTATTTTGCGAGGCTGCTGATGGTTCGTTGCTGGTAAGGGTACATCTCTTCGAGGCTGGAGATGTTGTGGGTGACGGCTTCGAGAGCGCCTTGGAGGATAGCGAGGCGGAACTGGAAATCGGCCATGGCTTCGCGCATCTCGCTGGCGGCGAAGAGGAGGTTGTCGCGTTCGGGTGCGGCGATGCGGACGGGAGTTGTCGCGTTGGGGGGAAGATGCGCTCGGATCTGGCTGCTCTTCAAGAGGCTCGCTTTGGTTCCGAAGTTTGACTCGGAAGTCTGTTCCCACTCGGCGTCGAGATCGAGCCGCGCGAAGACCTTGGCCTTCTCGGGATCAAGGAGTGCGACGGTGCTCGCGGATTTTGCTACCGTCCACGTACCTCGAGAGGGTGAGACCAGCATCCCGCCGGTGGCTGCGGGGAGAGTTACATCATTGACTGGCTGGGTTATGGTGACGAGGCCGCCGGAGAGAGGCGCGGCTTCGACCGCCTGCTGGTACTTATCCAGATAGTTCACCATCTGGGTCGCATACAGCAGTTGAGCTTTGACAAGGCCGAGATTGCATTCCGACTCTGTGCGCATCTGCTCTTCCAGGTGCAGGCGCTGGTGCCGATGATGCAAGGCCTCCACGGTCTGCTCCAGGCCGATGGCGATGAGAAGGCCAACGCAGATGGTGGCGATGTGGATGAAGAAGTCTTTCCAGGTGGCGGCGGCGTGAGGGGGTGGGTGGACGTCGAGCATGAGTGTTGGCTCCGTTGTGGGTTATTTGAAGTTGGCGGAGGTATTGTCTCCCAGATGGCTGTTCAACTCTTCGGGGGAGCTTGCGCCGCTGAGGATTGCGTTAGAGGAGTCTTTGGCGAGCATGGTGACGTAGCGGGATTCCTGAAGCGCGTCGAGGGCGTCGGAGATCAGCCCGGAATAAAGTTTGAGCTCGTCCGGACTCATGCGCGCCAGAGTGTCCGCGCTGACCGACTCGACGAAAGTGTCCTTATCCACCGGCTTGCCCGGATCCAGGAACCTGGCCGCGAACTTCCGCTGCTTGCCAAGGGCCACGAAGTATTCGTCGGCGAAGGTGGTCATGCGGTCGTTCTCAAAGTAGACCTCTTCGAACATGGCGGCGAGGTTGCGTGGGAGCAGAGGGACGAGAGAGGACTCTTTCGCGGTTTTCCATGTGGAAGTGATGGGAAAGCCGAAGAGCGGCGAACCGAGTTCGGGAGGTGGCTGGATGGGCGGCGGAAGTTTTGCGATCCGGCGGGTCCGGGTGTCTTCGATATATCGGCGCAGAGCCGTGAGCGCGGAGGTTTTGTCGTCGTAGAACTTGTAATCAAGATCGACGATATGGAGGTTCTTTCCGGCTTCGACGCGAAGGTCGTATTCCAACTGATGGCGCTGGCGACGGTGGTGGAGGGCCTCGACGGACTGCTCGAGACTGATGGCGATGAGCAGGCCGACGGTGATGGTGGCGATGTGGATGAAGAAGTCGCGCCAGGTGGAGGCGGCGTGGTGGGCGGGGTGGACGTCGAGCATGGCGAGTCTCCAAACAGGTTCAGGGTGTATGGGAGATGTTCTTGTTGCATGAAGCCTAATGATGCGAGGGGGAAGACGAACCAGCTTCGGCCTCGCGCAATTTGCCCAGGTCCCGCTGACCCTGGATGAAGGCCAGCGCGCCCCTGTGCATCAGATCGAGGTAGTCGAGGGTCTCTGTCCGGTGGAGGCGCTCCTCGATGAGGAGGCCGAGATATTCGTCGAGCTGGGCAGGGGTGGAACGAGAGAAATCGTATTCGCCAGCGGGATAGCTCGACTGAAATCTCTGTTCAAAGGCGATACGCTTCCGTGTTGCCTCCTGAGCGCCCTCTTTGAGAGCTTCCGCCTTCGCGACGCCTACTTCAGCATCGCCGACGCTGTTGATTTCTTCTTCAGGGAGAAGATGGATGAGGCCGCTCTCCCTGGCGGCGGAGAGATTGCCGAGCCTGATTGTGTTGGTGAAGATGGCAGGCCTGTAGACCGGCGCGACGAGCTTCTGATGCTGTGCGATTGCCAGCCGCACCTGCTGGATACGTTGGGAGAGGTCTTCGATTTGTTGCGAGTTCGCGAGCCTGAGTTGGTCGACGTCCTCCAGATAGATCCGGGCATCGGTCAACTCACCACGGCGCAGCTCCTGGAGTTGATGACGCTGATGAAAGTGTTCTACCGTCTGTTCAAGTCCAATGGCGATTAGCAAGCCAATCACGATGGTGGCGATGTGGACGAAGAAGTCGCGCCAGGTGGTGGCGGCGTGGTGGGCGGGGTGGATGTCGAGCATGGGGGTGGGTTCCTGTGGTGTGGTGGAGGGTTCTGGGCGTGGGACGTGTTCGGGCGGCGTCGCCTGTGGGGGTGGCATCGTGTCAGGGTGTGGCGCTGGCGTCTGATCTGACGTGCGATCGGGCACAGGCTGCTCAGGTGAAAAAGTGGGTACGAGAGAAAGCTTAGACTACCAGCGATTGGCGTGGCGAATGTAATCTAGTGAGACAGCTCCACGGAGCTTGAGAGGTTTTTTGTATGAGTGAAGATTTCATCCCGAAGGCAGGTTCGATCAAGATTGGCGGGCTGGGCCGGAAGGCGGCGAAGCTGCAGGCGATGCGGGAGAAAGCGGCCAACGTCAAGAATGGAGCAAAGCCCGGTCCCGGGGCGTCGATGCAGTCGTTCAAGGCGAAGGATTCGTTTGCCGGGACGAAGAAGACTACGTTTCAGCGTAAGGCTGTTTAGAAGATTTTGTCCTGCCGGACGGGCCCGCTGCGCGTGGGGCGGTCACTTCGTGACTTGTATACCCTGTCGGGGCAGGGTGATGGGCAAGGGCCTCGCGTTGCTCGGCGCTATCTTTTCTCTTCTACTTGAAGAAGTGGGGGACGAAGGAGCTCAGGTTGCCGGTGACGGGGCCGGTGGATTCACGGACGCCCATGCCGCAGCAGTCCTGATCGATCATCCAGAGGCCGAGGACGGTGTGGTGGTTGTCGAAGATCGCCGGCGGTGCGAGGGCCTGGTAGATTTGTTTGCCGTTGTAAGGGCCGGGGGTGGAGACTACGGTCTGATTGTCGCGGACGAGGGTGATGTTCGCGCCTTCGCGGGACATCAGGGGCTTGCGGACGTAGTCCTTCATTGCGCCGGGGGCGTCGAAGCGGGCTTCGAGCAGGAGCTCGTGGTTGGGGTAGAGCTGCCAGAGGATGGGCAGGATGCCTTTGTTGGAGAGCAGCATCTTCCAGATAGGCTCGATCCAACGGATGGCCGGATAGGTGGCGAGGGCGTGGGGGCCGAATTCTTCCTGGAGCATGGCCTCCCAGGGGTAGAGCTTGAAGATGGAGAAGATGGGGTGGTCGTCGAGATCCATGAAGGATTGCTGAGCGTCGTTCCAGCCGATCTCGTGCAGGAAGAGCTGGCGGGTGTCGAGGCCGGCCTGCTGCGCTGTGTCGCGGAGATAAGTGGTGGTGAGCTGGTCTTCTGCGTTGTCTAATGCCGCGAAGTAGATGGGCTTGGAGAGATAGGGGTCGATGTCCTTCCATTTGGCGATGAGTTTTTCGTGGATGGAGTTGAACTGGTCGGGCTTGTTGGAAACCAGGCTGGCTGGCATATCTTTCAGCCAGTGCCACTGTATGACGGCGGCTTCGAGGAGTGAGGTGGGGGTGTCGGCGTTGTACTCGAGGAGTTTGGGGGCGTTACCGGATTGCGCGCCAGCCCAGCTCAGGTCGAAGCGGCCGTAGAGGGCGGGAGGCTCGTTGTTCCAGGCCCACTCGATGGCTTCGATGGCGAATTCGGGGATGTCGAGCTCGGCGTAACGCTTCTGGTCGATGATGTGCTGAGCGGCGGCGAGGCACATCTCCTGGAGCTTGTTGCCGGCGGATTCGAGGGTGTCGATCTCGGCGGAGGTGAACTGGTAGGCGGCGGACTCGTCCCAGTAGGGAGTGCCGTTGGCCTCGCCATCTGTGCCTTCGGGCGTATGAAAGGTCAGTCCCTGAGACTCGACGTTTTGCTGCCAGTGGTTGCGTGGGGTGAGGGGGATGCGCTGCATTTATTCTCCGGCTCCTCCGCCGTGGCCGCCGCCTTCGCCACTGCTGCTGGAGTGGCTGCCGCCTTCGGCGAAGGAGCTGCCGAATCCGCCGCGGGTGGTGTAGCTGGCGCCGGCGGATGGACTAAAGGAGCCCCCGTCGGCGTGAGTGCCGATGCCGAAGGTCCCGCTGCCACCGTAATAG
>DATAVY010000206.1:0-4140 GCA_036267495.1 Edaphobacter sp. | reverse complement strand
GTACGTCGTCTACTGGCAGCAGGAGGACGGCCGCTGGAAATGGCACGTCGACATCTGGAATCCGAACTCCTGATCCGGCTTGGTCTGCCGGTTGCTACACGAAACGAATCCGCCGTGAGGCCAGCACGCAGGCAGGCGACCGTAGTTCCCGACGCCGATGTCGTAGACTAACCGTCAGACGCCCTCTGAGGCAGCTTCTGCAACGGCTCAAACGCAAGTCCAGAACCACGAATTGCCTGCATCTCTGTCTGATTGATTGAGGAATGAATGTCAGAACCTCTTCGCCGCAGGCGCATTCTCGTCACCGGCGGCACGGGAACCCTGGGTTACAACATTCTGAGTCAACTCGCCGCAGTCGCGGATTACGCCGTCATCGCGCCTGTCCGCAACATGCACCGTGTTGGTGAGGAACTTAGAGGAAAGGTGCAATTCATCGAGCATGAGCTCGGTGACCCTATTCACACCGCCCAGATCTTCGAGCGCGCGAATCCTGACGTCATCGTCCATTGTGCGGCCAGCGGACTTCGCCTTCCGCGAACGAGCTGGTTCGACCTTATGCAGTTCAATGTCGAGTCGACGATGAGGCTCTTTCAGATGAACTGCCGCTTCGATCATCACTCGCACTTCATCTACGTCAGCACTGGCCTCGTCTATCGGGAGCAGGCACATCCGCTTGTAGAAACCGATCCCATCGAGACCCTGCATCCGTACGGCGCCAGCAAGGCTGCCGGTGATGCATTGCTCCAGGCTGCGGCGGCTGAGTTTCAGCGTCCTCTTACCATTCTGCGCCCATTTGCCTTCACCGGCTTGCACGACGGCGGGGAGCGGCTTTTTCCACGAATTCTCAACGCCACTGATAACGGGGAGGCCATGGCAATGACCGCCGGCACGCAGATTCGTGATTTCTGCTCCGTTGACGATATCGCAAGGGCTGTTCTGATGGTGATCGAGAGGAAATCGGAAAACCTGATCGAGAAATTCAATCTCGGCAGCGGACGCTCGCTTCCGCTACGGGAGCTCGTGACGGAGGTCTGCAGTGACCTCGGAATCAGGCCTGAGCTGCGCTTTGGCGAGGTTTCCATGCACCCCTACGAGCCGCATCATTCCGTAGCGAATATCACAAGCGCGCGGAACACCCTCGGATGGGAGCCTAGACACAGATTGTCCCACGCCGTCTGGGAACTCGCCCGCCAGACTCATCCAAACCTCATCTGCAATGAGCCGGAGCGCGATGCGCAACTCCTGTGAGCTGTCCGTAGTTTTGCCCGCATACCGCGAAGCCGACTCTCTTCGCATCGTGCTTCCCAGGCTGCTGCCTGTTGTGGCTGCCGCGTCTGCCAGCTCGGAGATCATTGTCTCCGACGCCATGGAACCGCTCGATGACACGGAAGCCGTCTGTGCCGAAAACGGCGTTGTCCACATCCGGCGTTCCGGTGGCAACAGCTATGGCGACGCCGTGCGCAGCGGGATACAGCGATCGAGGGGCGAGTTCGTACTTCTAATGGACGCAGACGGTTCGCACAATCCCCAGGTGGTTGCTGATCTCTGGCGCAACCGCGACAAGGCGGAAATTGTCATTGGATCGCGCTATGTGAAAGGTGGTGCCACGCAAAATCCCGCCGCGCTCATCCTTATGAGCCGCGTTCTCAATTATGCCTATCAATTCGCATTCCGCCTTCCCGTCTCGGATGTGAGCAATAGCCTGCGACTCTATCGCGGCGATCAGCTGCGCTCGCTTCATCTCGGATCCAACAACTTTGATATCGTGGAGGAAATCTTGATCCGTTTAATCTCCGGTCGCACGCATTCGAGTGTGTTGGAAGTTCCTATGACCTTTGAACAGCGAAAGGCCGGCGAGAGCAAGCGAAATCTGCCCGCCTTCATGCTTAGCTACATGAGTTCCATGAGAAGAATGCAGCGGTTCCGCCGGGAAGAACTCGCAAAACAAAATTCCAAAAGTTCGGAGTGAGCATTGGCCTACTTGGTGACCGGGGGATGCGGATTTGTTGGTAGCAACCTCACGGCAGAATTGCTACGGCGGAGGGAGCGTGTTGTCGTTTTCGACAATTTCACTCGCCCAGGTACACCTGCGAACCATGCGTGGCTTCAATCGATAGGCCGGTTCGAGTTTTTCCACGGCGATGTTCGCAATAGCCAGGACCTGGAGTCCATCTTTCGTCAACACAACATCGAATGCGTCTTCCATCTGGCTGGCCAGGTGGCTATGACCACCTCCCTTGAAAATCCGCGCCGGGACTTCGAGGTCAACGTCCTCGGTTCCATCAATTTGCTCGAAGCCGTTCGTCTCCACGCCCCGGAAGCGACAATCGTCTATGCGTCCAGCAACAAAGTTTATGGCGAATTGGAAGACTGCGAGCTCACCGAGCTGCCCACCCGCTATGAGCCTGCGGGGAAGAAGGACGTGGATGAGCATGCCCGTCTGGAGTTCTATACCCCGTATGGCTGCTCGAAGGGCGCGGCGGATCAATACATGCTTGAATATGCGCGCAACTTTAATCTCCATACCGTCGTCTTCCGCCATTCCACTATCTATGGCGGCCGCCAGATCTCAACCTTTGACCAGGGTTGGGTCGGTTGGTTCTGCCAGCAAGCGCTCGAAACGAAGGCAGATCCTTCACATAGCTTCACCATCAACGGAAACGGTAAGCAGGTGCGCGATCTCCTTCACGTATCCGATGCTGTTGCCTGCTATCTTTCCGGGCACGAACACCGTGTGCGGGCGCGAGGACATGCCTTCAACATAGGAGGCGGGTATGAGAATAGTATGTCTCTCCTCGAACTTCTCCTGCATCTGGAGACGGAGCTGAAGGTAACGCTGAATCCGCGCCAGCAGCCGTGGAGGGCGAATGACCAGAAATACTTCGTGGCCGATAACAGCAAAGCGGCTCGTATTCTGGCATGGAAGCCAAACAAATCGAAGCAGGAAGGCATCGCGGATGCTCTCGCATGGGAGTCAGCGCGGCGTCGCCGTTGAAGATCTACGCCATCTGAACGGAGGGGTCGCCTGAATACACCGGAAAGCCGTCTCTCGACCGACCTCGATGCAGACGTTCTCAGTCAGTCTCACGTCGAGGTATACAGGGCCATTCGGATTTACATAGTCACGCTGGTGGCGCTCACGGCGTTCGCGTGGTGTATCGCAGGCGTCCGCGGACACATTCTGCATGAGCCCTACCCACGGAACACCGTGTTCTTCATACCCCAAGTCCGATTCTCGGATTTCACGGATCTCAGCGAACGCGTGTTTCATATGGGTGAGCCTCACGTCCTCTCACGGATCGATATCAAAGCCATTCACCCTTTTCCGTTCCCTTATCCATATCCGACGCCATCGTTCTACGTTTTCGTGTTCTTCGTTAAGTTATTCCCGCTCCATTCTTTGCGGGCCTATCTGATCTTTGTCCTCCTCAGCTTTTTTCTCGCAACCTGCTTCTTATCGCTCCGCGTCAGGCGCGCCACCCCCCAGAAACTTCCGCAGATCGCAATCTGGTCCACGCTTCTTTTGGGATTTCCTCTGCAGTTTTTATTGGATCGCGGGAACATTGAAGGAGTGATCTGGCTGCTGATTCTGCTGGGAGCTGTTGCTTACACCCGAAACCGAAGCGTGGTCGCCGCGATTGTGTGGGGCCTTGCAGCATCGATGAAGTTATTTCCGGGCTTGCTCTTCGTACTCTTTCTCGCGCGGCGTAGGTTCGGGGCGTTCGCGGTGGGTATAGCTGCGACCGCCACGTTTTCACTGCTGGCATTGGCTGGGATTGGTCCCACCATTCATCAGGCCTCGCTTGACAGCTCGAAGAGCGCGACTTTTCTGATAGAGAAATACATCATTCCAGACGACACCAGTGGTTTTGATCACTCGCTCTTTGAGGGGATCAAACATGTAATCCACGTTGCGGCAGCCTTCCACGGAAACCGCACTGTTCCGCTCATCGTCAGCACCATGCCGGCGAATCGGAAAGCGTTGAGCGTCTATAACATTGTGATTCCGCTGGCGGCTATCCTGCTTTATTGGTTTCGACTGCGCCGCTTGCCGCTCTTGAACCAGTTCATCGCATACATCGTTCTTTGCGTTTTGTTGCCCTATGTTTCTGGTGACTACACACTGGTCCACATGTACAT